>JAFGDY010000208.1 GCA_016931895.1 Anaerolineae bacterium | reverse complement strand
GGCCTGCCCGCCGGTGTAAAAGTGGTCGTAGAAACGCATCTCCAGGGGATTGAAGCTAATGTTAAAAGCCTCGCGTTGGATGGCGTCAAGCTGCGGGTCCACCAACACCCAACGCGATTGTTCGGCGTCCCAATATTCAGTAATCCAGTGGTCCTCGTTTTTGTGGCTGGGGAAGTAGCGGGCAAACCCCACCCGCAGCCGGGCCGGGATACCTTGCTGGCGTAACAAAGCGGCGAACAGCACGGCGTGGTCCCGGCAATTGCCTACCAGACGTTGAGCCGGTTCGCGGGGAACGGTCAGCGGCGCGGGATCAAGTTCGTGCAGGCGGGCCAGCATTTGGGCCACGCTTCGCAATTGCAGTTCGTTGCGCTGCATGGGAGAAAGTTGAACGTGGTACAGGGCCACGCAAAACGGGTGAATGAGCAAGCCCTGCACCACCCGCACCAGGTTGGGGACGCCGGCGGGCAGATTGGCTAACAGACCGGCATGTTGGCCGGGATTGGTGATAATACTATGTTGGGTGTAATACTCAAGCAAGTTGGTATCAATCGTGGTTGAGTGGCGCTGTTCTAAAACAACATCCATCATAAAATGTCCCTCCTTTTTTGAGACTCATTCCTTTTATGAGGTTGCGTTGCAAAAGTGTGACAGTTTTGAGGATGGGGCGGAGTAGTACATTTGTTCTATTATATTACTCTTAATCCTAATTGTCAAATCACGGGTCTGTCCGAGTGCGTCCCAAAATTGTGGCGGTAGGGACAGGACATTGTCCTGTCCCTAACCTATGACCTAAAAATTGGGACAGCCTCGTCTGTTCTAAAGTTTCGGACAGGCCCGTGATTTGCGGGCACGGCTTCATACCTTTGCATTCAATTCAGTATAGCCAAAAATTCCTGACATCTTTTGTCAGGTATGGGGAATGGCTTCCAGATTCGTACCTTTATTACCGAAATTGCCTCCTCAATCCACTTGGCTTATACTGCTCTGGCCGGCAGGCAAAAAGTCAGCGGTTGTTTTAGTGCTCAACTCTGGAGGAATCTGATATGCAACTCACCCAACTCAAGCAATTTGATCCTGAAGTATATGCCCTGATTTGTCAAGAGGAAAAAAGGCAACAAGACAAACTGAGTCTCATCCCGTCTGAGAATTTCTCTATTCCCGCCGTGCGAGAAGCGCTGGCTTCGGTGTTTGGGCATAAATACGCCGAAGGCCAAATTGGCCGCAGGTATTACGAAGGGAACCAGGTTGTTGACGCGCTCGATGCCTTGTGCCAGGAGAGAGTGAGAACCTTATTTGCCCTGCCCGATGATTGGGCCGTGAACGTGCAGGCGCTGGCCGGCAGCAATGCCAATTTGGGCGTTTATAATGGTTTGTTGGAGCCAAGGGACACTATTTTGAGCATGTACCTGCCCGATGGAGGCCATTTGTCTCATGGCTGGTCCTATCCTGGCTCCGGTCAGAAGGGTTTGCAAGACCAGGTGGCCAGCAATGTTTACCTGGGTGGAGATAAAAAAGTCAGTATTGTTTCCAAATTCTTCAAGGTGCTCCAATATAAGGTTGATCCCCAAACCAGGGTTTTTGATTATGAGCAAATCCGAAAAATTGCTCGCGAACACAAACCGCAAATGATTATCTCCGGGGGCACGGCCTATCCCCGCGAAATTGATCACGCGGCCCTGGCCGGGATAGCCAAAGAAGTGTCGGCCTATTACCTGGCCGACATCTCGCACGAGGCTGGCCTGGTAGCCGCCGGGGTGAACGCCTCGCCGATGGGGGTGGCCGACGTGGTCACCTTTACCACCCACAAAACGCTGCGGGGGCCGAGGGGCGCCATTGTGGCGGGCCGGGCCGAGCTGATGTCGCGGGTTGATTTTGGCATTTTCCCCGGCCTGCAGGGCGGCCCTTTTGAACACACCATCGCCAGTGTGGCCGTTTGTCTCAAAGATGCGGCCACAGAACAATTCAGGGATTATGGCCAGCAGGTTGTGGCCAATGCCAGAAGATTGGCCGAACAGCTACTCAAACAAGATTATGACGTGGTCACCAACGGTACCGACAAACACCTGGTTTTGGTTGATTTACGGAATAAGGGCCTCTCCGGCCGTAATCCGGCCATTGCCCTGGACATAGCCGGTATTGTGCTCAATCGGAATTCTGTGCCCAATGAAACCGGCAGCCCGATGAATCCGTCCGGCATTAGAATGGGCACACCCATTATCACTACCCGGGGCATGAAAGAGGCGGAAGTGGATCAAATTGCCCAATGGATTGACCGGGTTATCCGGTTAGTGGCTCCCTTTTGTCAGCTAAAATCAGAGGAATTTAGAAGCAAGATGTTTGAGTTGCCGGAACTCACGCAAATTGCGGCTGACGTGCAGGCCATGTGCGCCAGATTTCCCCTGAACATCTGATCAGGTTATTCCCGGCCAAACAGCCAGCGGGTGGCGTCTTTGGGGAAATGGGTCCAGGCAAAGGCCACGTGAGGCCGCACTACATACAGCCCACCGTTGTCCCAGGTATCGGGGGTGGGGGCGTAATCTTTGAGTTTGTACTTGGCGGCGTAGGCGGCGGCCAGCCGGGTGGAAAACGCTCGATCCCGGCCGTCAATTTGATGGGCTTCCCCTTTAAGAATCACCACATCATCCCCGCTCTCCAGGTGGATGGCCACCGCCGGATTGGCGGCCAGGTTGCGCCCCCGGCGGGTTTGGGGACTGCCGTCAAAATAGAAACCCTCGTAGGGGGCGTCGTCCAGCCAAACACCCCATACCGGCGTAGCGTGCGGTTGTCCACCGGGCGAAATCGTGGCAATCCAATAGTTCAGAGCATTCTCCATCCGCTCACACACGTGACTCCAGGGCAGCATGCCTTCTTCGCTTTCAGGAATACCGTACTCCGGGATGTGTGGGCGGCTTGGTTTGGGTTCAGGCAATCCGCTTGATTGTTGTTTTAACATCATTTACCTCCATTAATTATCTCAAAATTTTTCCGCCACTTGCTCCCCCAACGCCGCAATGCGGTCTCTAATTTCCGCCGCCTTTTCAAACTCCAGAGCTTTGACAAATTTTTTCATTTCAGCCTCTAACCCGGCCACAGTTTCCAAATATTCATCCGGCGATAACCTAGCCTCGTCCGGCCTGAGCGGCGTTGTTTCGGTTTTGCCGTTGGCCGCTACGTGGGGCAGCATCTCCGTGATTGCTTTGACCACGCTGCTGGGGGTGATGCCGTGGGCTTGATTGTAGGCCATCTGTTTATCGCGGCGGCGATTGGTTTCGGCAATGGCCCGTTGCATCGAGTTGGTTATTTTGTCGGCGTACATAATAACCGTGCCCTCAAAGTGGCGGGCGGCCCGGCCAACGGTCTGGATGAGGGCGGTTTCGGAACGTAAAAAGCCCTCTTTGTCGGCATCCAGAATCGCCACCAACGATACTTCTGGCAAATCCAGACCTTCGCGCAGTAGGTTGATTCCCACCACGGCGTCGTATACCCCGGCCCGTAGGTCTTGTAAAATCTCTACCCGTTCAAAGGTATCCACCTCACTGTGCAGGTAATGCACGTTGAGGCCCAGGTCGGCCAGGTAGTCGGCCAGGTCTTCGGCCATCCGTTTGGTGAGCGTGGTCACCAGGGCGCGCTGGCCTTTTTCTACGCGCTGCTGGATTTCGTGGGTAAGGTCATCAATTTGCCCCATAGTCGGGCGGACGCTAATGGCCGGGTCAAGCAGACCGGTGGGGCGGATAACCTGTTCAACCGTTTGTTGAGCGTGAGTGGTTTCATAGGGGCCGGGCGTAGCCGAGGTGTAAATAACCCGGTAGAGTCGCGCTGCCCATTCCTCAAACTTGAGGGGCCGGTTGTCCAGGCAACTGGGCAGGCGGAAGCCGTGTTCCACCAACACCTGCTTGCGCGCCCGGTCGCCGTGGTACATGCCCCGAATTTGAGGCAGGGTCATGTGGCTTTCATCCACCACCATCAGAAAATCATCGGGAAAATAATCAATGAGCGTCCAGGGCGGGTCGCCGGGCGCCCGGCCGTAGAAGTGGCGCGAGTAGTTTTCGGCGCCGCTGCAATAGCCTAATTCGCGCAGCATCTCCAAGTCGTAACGGGTGCGCTGCTCCAGGCGTTGGGCTTCCACCAGTTTGTTCCCGGCCCGCAGGTGGGCGACTCGTTCTTCCATTTCCGTCTCGATGGCGGTGAGGATTTCGGCCATTCGTTCGGCGGGGGTGATAAAGTGGCGGGCCGGGTGAATGGTCAGGCTGTTCATACTCTGGATGAATTCGCCGGTGAGGGAGTGGATTTCGGTGATCCGTTCCACTTCGTCGCCCCAAAATTCAACGCGGTAAAGAGCGTCGCTGTAAGCGGGCCGGATTTCCAGGGTGTCGCCGCGCACCCGGAACGTGCCGTAGGTCAGATCAAACTTGTTGCGCTCGTAGTAAATGTCAATCAAACGGCGCAGGACTTTATCGCGCTGCCGAACCTGGCCTGTTTCAAACGATACGTGGGCCTGATCATACTTTTCCGGGTCGCCTAAAGAGTAGATGGCGCTGACGCTGGCCACCACGATGACATCGCGCCGGGTGGCCAGGGCCTGGGTAGCGGCCAGGCGCATGCGTTCGATCTCTTCGTTGATCTCGGTGGTTTTTTCGATGTAGGTGTCGGTGCGGGGGATGTAGGCTTCGGGCTGGTAATAATCGTAATAGCTGACGAAGTAGGCCACGGCGTTGTGGGGGAAAAAAGCGGAAAATTCGCTGTAGAGTTGGGCGGCCAGGGTTTTGTTGTGGGCCAGGATCAGGGTGGGGCGCTGCACCCGGGCAATTACGTTGGCGATGGTAAAGGTTTTGCCGGTGCCGGTGGCGCCCAGCAGCACCTGATGCGGCCAGCCCCGGTTGAGTCCGGCCACCAGGGCCGCAATGGCCGGGGGCTGGTCGCCGGTGGCTTGGTAGTCTGACACAAGCTGAAAATCAGGCATCACGCACTCCATTCTCACAGGTTTCAGAGGGGAGAGGAAGAGAAGCTTTTCCCGGCCTCTTTCCTCTCCAGTCTGTTGCCTCTAGTTTAGCCGATGATTCCTGACATCTTGTGTCAAGTATGAGCAGGGAGCGGTGACGCGGTTTACTTTTCAGCCTGGGCTTGAGCCGCCGTCATAGCCTCTTGCGGGGTGGTCTCTCCCCGGACAATTTGCCGCAGCGCATTTTCCAGGGGCCAACGTTTAGAACTAAGTTCCGGTTCTGTCCATAACGATATGTAGGGGACGAGCTGCGCTTGCTCCAGGGTGGTCTGGATAGCTATGTAGTCTACTACCGATTCTTTGTATTCTTCAGCCTCGGCCAACGACCGGCGGGCCGGGACCAGGCGGCTGGGTCTTTGCCGGCTGAGAAAAACCACCCACTGCCAGGCGGCCTGGGGAATTGGCGTGTCACTGCTGATGCCGTAACCCCATCCCCGGGATCCCGTAACAAATTGGGCATCGTGGGGCAAAGGCGCTATGCCCCAACGGAATTTCCACTGCGCAAACGAAACGCCCCCCTGGTCGGATAGACTGCCGGCGTACATGCCGGCTTTGCCCAAAGTAAAACTGATCGCAGGATTGGTCAGGCCTGAACCAAATTCACTTACCTGGGCGGGGGTAGGGGCCACGTTGTGTTGGTGGAGTAAATCGGCGTACCATTCCAGGGCCTCGATGGTCAAGGGATCGTCAAAGGTGGAACGGGTGGGATTTTGCAGGTCGTCAAAGATTTTGCCCCCGTGCTGGTAAACGTAGTTCAGGGAGTCAAGATAATCTTCCTGAGGCGCATACCCGTAGATGCCGACCCCGGGGTCGCGCAAGGCTATGGCCCGGCTCAAAAAATCGTTCCAGGTCCAATCTAGTTCCGGGTAGGGGACGTCGTATTGGTCAAAAAGGTCCCGGTTGTAGTACATCACCAGGATGTCGGTGCCGGCAGGAATAGCCATCACTTCCCCCTCGATGGTGAAAAATTCCAGGGAGGTCGGGTAAAAGTCGGGCAGGTCAAAGGTTTCATCTTGCTCGATGAATGAATTCAGGCTCGTGATGCGTTTGCTGCGTTGCATCCGGGCAATCCAAAGCTCAGGATCGGCCACAACGTCCCAATCTTGTTCCCAACCCGCCGGGAGAAGTTCTACGGTTACATTGGGATAACGTTCGTGGAACACCTCGGCCAAATCTTCGTAGTAACCCGGATGCACCACATCTTCGTCGTAGGCAAATTTGACGGTGACCGCCTCAACCACCGGCGTTGCTTCAGGCAGCGAGGCCAGTCCAGCACAGCCGGGCAGGAGAACCAGCAGAGCGGCCAGACCGCCTATCCAAATTTTGTTTTTTAGGAGTACTGCTAGATTTTTGAGCAACATTTTTCCTCCCCATTGCTAAACGCTCAAACGCCAAGTTGTTGGCGCAGCCCAAACATATTCTGTTTATTCCTCCAAATTTAATAAGTTTTGACATTCCTGACCAACGGCCAATGACCAACGACCACGTTGCGTCGTTCGTCCTTCGTCCCTCGTCGGTGATGCCAGGAGTGTTAAGTTTGGCCGTGAGTAGTAATGCTAAAAGTTGTTATACCAACGATTTTTTGCTGCGCGTCTGCTGCAACGGGTTATCCGGCAAACGGCGGCTCAAAAAGTCTTCTGAAAGTTCAATAACCTCGCGGGCTTCATCAGGGGTGGCGGTGCCAATGGACACCATATCCTGGTCGCGGATGGTGTTCCACACAAAAGCCAGGCCAACGGGCGGCAGCAGGCTGCCTGCGGCCAGGGGCTTAATGGTTATCACCGGCTTTTTGGCGTTTTTAATGATCCGCATCACCCAATCCACCTCCACCTGCATCAGAAAGCCCATGGCGTTGTAGATTTGGATGTAAGTTTCCAAGTCCGCGCCGGTGTTATCGGCGTAAGGGATTGTTTCCGGCATGTGGGTGGATAGGCCCGGGATCATTTCTCGCTCGCGGATCATTTTGGTGTAGCGGTCAATGTCGCGGATTTTCTGGTGCATCTTGTCCATCAGGGCGTCGGTGATGCACTGGTGCGGCATGCAGAAGGTAGCGCCGTCCGCTTGGCAGGTATCAAAAACCCGTTCCGGTTCCATCTCCGCCGGGCCGCCGGGCAGGATGTTAAAATGGGGGGTGGTGATCAAAATGCCTTTGCGGCCTGTGCGCTGCTCGGTTTCGGTCATGGCCTCGTGTAGCAGAGGGTTCAGTGGCCCCATGACGGTATCAATGCCGTGGTTAAAGAAAACGGCCATTACCTCGGTGATGCTATTGCGAGTGTGGTAGGTTTTAATGAATTTATCCTTGGCCGCGCTGGTATGCGAGTAACCCAGAAACCAATTGGTGCCGATTATCAGGCGGGAAACAGATACCCCCCCACGATGGTTCTTGGAAATTCAGCCATTTTTTATGCTCCGTTGGGTTTTCTTATTGTATTCTCTTACCGCAATTCCTCTCCGTGTTACGATAATCACCCATCATGATACACGCATCCAACTGAGGGCGCAACACCGCTCTTGTTTTTAAAAAATACCCTGTTAATTGTCAATAGATGGAGATGTGTTAAAATGCGGGCATCTAAAATGTTTGATGATGAAAGGAATGAATAATGACTCACCCTCTTGTGACGCAATTACGTTTTGCTCGTAGTGAATTACAGCGTGCCCTGGCCGGGATTTCGGATCAAGATGCTTGCCGGCGGTTAAAGCCAATGAATTGCATTAGTTGGATGATTGGTCATCTGGCTAATCAAGAAAATCGTTACTGGGTGTTGGCCGCCCAGGGCAAAACCCTGTTCCCCGAACTTAACGATTTAGTCGGCTTTGGCAAACCCGCTAGCGTCCCCCCCCTGGACGAAATGTGGCAGGTGTGGCGCGCTGTTACCGCTGAAGCGGACGTATATTTAGACACGGTGACACCCGAAATTTTGCAAACTCACTTTGAATGGAATGGCCAACCTCACCCGGAAGATGCCGGTACCCTTCTGCAAAGAGCGCTGTATCATTATTGGTATCATATTGGGGAAGCAATGGCCGTGCGACAAATGTTGGGCCATACCAACTTGCCTGAGTTTGTCGGTGATCTGGGGGCAAAAGCACCCTATCGGCCAGAGTCCTTAAAATAGCCTAAAGTCAATCACGTTAATTATTGAGGTGCAACATGCAAACGTTTCAAAATCCAATTTTACCGGGATTTTATCCAGACCCTTCCATTTGCCGGGTGGGTGAAGATTACTACCTGATAACTTCAACTTTTGAATATTTTCCCGGCCTGCCCATTTTCCACAGCCGGGATCTGGTGCACTGGCAACAGCTTGGTCACATCCTGGATCGCCCCTCGCAGTTGAACCTGGATAGTATCCGGTCGCAGTTGGGAGCGGATGGCGTCCGGCCTACCGGGGGGTTGTATGCGCCCACCATCCGTTACCATGCGGGCACGTTCTATGTGATCAATACCCTGGTAGACCAGCCGGCCGGCCGTGACAACTTTATTGTCACCGCCACCCATCCGGCGGGGCCATGGTCGGAGCCGGTCTGGCTGGAGGATGCGCCCGGCATTGATCCTTCGCTTTTGTTTGACGACGATGGACGGGTGTGGTATACCGGCAACCGCGTGCCCCCGGCGGGCGAACAATTTACGGGGCATCGTGAAATTTGGCTGCAAGAACTCGACCTGCCCACCATGCAGTTGACCGGCCCTAAACATTCCTTGTGGGATGGGGCGCTAAAAGGAGGGGTGCATGCCGAAGCGCCCCATCTTTACAAGATCAACGGAATGTATTATTTGTTGATTGCCGAGGGCGGCACCCACCACAATCACGCCGTAACCATCGCCCGCAGTAAACATATCACCGGCCCTTATGAAGCCAATCCGCGCAACCCCATTCTCACCCATCGCCACCTGGGACTGGACTACCCTATTGTTGGTACCGGCCATGCCGATTTGGTGGAAACGCAACATGGCGAGTGGTGGCTGGTGGCCCTGGCTATGCGTCCCTACGACGGTTATTTTTACAACCTGGGCCGGGAAACGTTTTTGGCCCCGGTGCGTTGGGAAGAGGATTGGCCTATCGTCAGTCCCGGCGCCGGCCGCATTGAGTTTGAATATCCTGTGCCCAATCTGCCCGAACATCGTTGGCCCACCCAACCTGCTTGCGATAACTTTGAGGCCGAAACACTGGCCGGGTGTTGGAATTTCATCCGTACCCCTCGTGACGATTTTTACAGCCTGACGGAGCGTCCCGGTTATCTGCGGCTACGTTTACGCCCGCAGATGCTCTCTGAACAGGCCAACCCCAGCTTTGTTGGGCGGCGGCAACAGCATATTAATTTTGCTGCTCGCACCGTGATGGACTTTTCACCCCAAAGTGCGGACGAGTGCGCGGGGATTGTATTGCTGCAAAACAGCAATTTTCATTTTCGTTTTGTGGTTACCCAAGTTGAAGGCAAAGGTTCCATGGTCCGGCTCATTAAACGCGAGCATGGTGAGGAAACGGTTTTGGCCGAAAAAGCCATTGAGACAAAGCGGGTCTATTTCAAAGTTGAGGCAGTGGGTCAACGTTATAGCTTTTATATTGCTACCGCGGCCGAAGCATGGCAGGTGGTGGCCCAGGCCGTAGACGGGCGTATTCTCAGCACGCCGGTGGCCGGCGGCTTTGTGGGGGCGTACCTGGGAATGTATGCCAGCAGCAACGGGCAGCCCGGCCAAAATGTCGCGGATTTTGATTGGTTTGAGTATAGGGCTTTGGGGGCTTAAAACGGAGTTAGCCTGTCTACAAACTTATTTGCGGAAAATGGTTAAACAGCGCCGGGGCCGGATAAGCCGCCTGCTTCCAGCCAGGCCAAAAAATCGGCCAGGGTTCCTTGCCGGTCGCAGGCGGGGGGCGGTTGGATGTCAATAGCCCGCTCCGGGGTGATCCACCAGGTGCTCAAACCCAGGGCGTGGGCCGGGATAATATCGTTTTCCACGTCGTCGCCCACCATCCAGGTGGTCTCCGGCGAGCTGTTGGTTTTGCTTAATATTTCCCGGTAGTAGGCCGGGTTTGGTTTGGAGTAGTGGCTGTTCTCCATGGTGGTGACCAGCGCGTAAGGAAACCCGTCCACGCCGGCCCAGGCCATTCGCTGCTCAATGGCCTGGGCCGGAAAAAGCGGGCTGGTGGCAATGACCACCTGGTGACCATCCGCCAGCAAACGGCGCACCACAGCCTGCGCTTGGGGTCGGCGGGTGGTGTATGGTTGCAGTTGCGGAAAGTCTTCGTGGTAAAAAACGTCAATAGAAGGTTGGATAACTTCGTAAGAAAGCCCCAGGCGGCGAGTAAAGTCGCGGTAAAAGGACTCGTGATTGGTCACGGTGGGGTCCTGGTTGGCCTGCATCACCTGCACCGAAGCAACAAGCATTGGCCACAAATCTTGCTCATCGGTGAATTTTTTCAGATGTTTCTGCAAAGCCGCCGCGTAAGGGGGCAAAAAATGGTTCATATCGTTGCCCAGCAGCGTATTGTCTAGATCAAGCAAAACGGTGAGGGTGGTCAAGTGTCAGCTCCTTGATCTGTTTTTCTTTTTCAGACCTTTGCCGGAAACGCCGGCGGCTTTGGCTAAATCCCCGGCCCATTCTTCAACGTTATTTACCTGAAAGCCCAACTTATCCGGCCGGCCGTCTTGCACAAACCGCACCACAATAAAGGGCGTTTTTTGGGCCGTGTGGCCCATAAAGGATTGCTGAACGGTTACGCCCTTGATTTGTTTATAGGTTACACACCACACGCCGGGCGGGCTGGCCCGGGTCACGCGCAAATCTTTGTCGGTCATTACCGCCAGGCCAATGCCGCGCGCCACTCCCTTAAGGCCCATTGACTCCAATCCCCCAAACTGGCCCCCGGCCGGGCCGCGCACAAATTCTATCCCTTCCGCCTCCCACTGGCCCACTGTGGCCGCCCGGTGTTTGTTCCAGCGACGGGCGATGATAAACCTGAATAACCAAAACAGGCCCAACCCAACCAGCAACACGGTTGGGACCAGGGTTGAAATCACTTGTAGTATTTCGTCAGACATTTTGATTTCCCCGCATTATAATGACCCCCATTATATCAGGAATTCGTTTTTTTGACGATTAAAGAAGTCAGCGGGTGAGCCGTGTTTGTGGTCGAGTGGGTCTGTGTGCTATAATGAGGCTGACGTACAGCCAGACACAGTGACAACGCAGGAGTATTAATGGCCCCCAAACGAGGAACGTTATCCAGCAAAATACCCTCCAAAACTTTAGCCCATGCCCTCAACCAGGCCGTCTCTTTAATGAGCGGCAATAAGAAGCGGGTGATGACGGCGGAGATTTTGCTGCTGGCCTTTGTAAAAATGCCCGATGTAGAAGCCCATCGGCTGCTGCGCAACTTTAGCAAGGAGCGCGGCTTTAACTGGGCCGACTTTGAGCAGGACGTTGAGCGCATGGCGGCTGAGCGCGCGGCCCGCGACATGGAATTTGATTTTGTGGCCGACAATCGCAAGCGCATTCCCCTGAGCGAAGAAATGCTGATTGTGTTGGACGAGGGCTTGACCGTAGCCAGATCGCGGGATGAAGCCTGGTGCAACACGGCCCACGCCCTGGCCGTGATGACCGAGATCAGCGTGGGCACGTCGCGCCTGCTCAATAAATTGGGCATTACTCAACGGGCCGTTCTGGATGCCATGGGCCGGCCCTCCCTGGCCAGCGGGGCCACCGCCATTGACCACGTGGCCCTGGCCAAAAACGGCCAAATGGCCCCGGTTTATTTTCGGGATGACGTATTGCGCGATTTGGTCAACTTGCTCTCCATGGCCCGCGACCGGCACGTGATCCTGGTGGGGCCAACGGGCATCGGCAAACAATCGCTGGCCCTGGCCCTGGCCCAGTTGATTGCCGAGGGCAAAGGCCCGGTAGGGCTAAAGGCCGTGGTGCAGATCAACGAACCGGCCCTGCTGGATAACACCCTCACCGCCCTGCAAGCCGGGCTGCGCCTGGCCCAAGGCGGCATCCTGTTTGTGCCTGATATTAGCCGTTTTTTTGGCGGCATCCGGGCCGAGTTTCAGGAACGGGCCGGCAAAGAATTGCAAAAGGCTCTCCTGGCCGACGACGTGGTGATTGTGGGCACTACCACCGAGGGCCGTTACAATGATCGCCTGGCCAAATCATCGGTGATGGACCACGTGCAGCGCCTGGAGATCCCGCCCGCCACCGTGCCGGAAACGGTGGAAATCCTCAAAGTGCTGCGCACCACGTTCCAGGCCGATTACGATTTGACCATTGTTGACAAAAGCCTGGAAGAAACCGCCCGCCTGGCCGGGCGTTACTATACGGTGGAGCCGCTGCCCGGCGCAGCCGTTCACCTGCTGCATCGCACCTGCGCTATGGTTAAAATGAGTTTGGGGGACGGGGGCGATCCGGCCGTTAAAAAAGACAATCAGGTTGACCCGGATGACGTAATGGTGGCCGCCAGCCTGCTGACCGGCATCCCGGTAACAAATATGGGCGCCGATGAGCGGAACCGTTACGCCAACATGGTCGAGCACCTGCATCAGCGCATCATTGGCCAGGACGAAGCGGTAGTAGCCTTGAGCCGGGCGGTGAAAATGGCCCGCGTGGGTTTAAAAGACCCCCGCCGGCCGATTGGCTCTTTCCTCTTTTTGGGGCCAACGGGCGTGGGCAAAACCGAGCTGGCCAAAGCCCTGGCCGAGTTTATGTTTGGCACGGAAACGGCCCTGATTACCCAGGACATGAGCGAATACATGGATGATTCATCGGTGAACCGGCTCATTGGCTCGCCCCCGGGGTACGTGGGCCACGAAGCGGGCGGCCAACTGACTGACGCGGTCAAAAAACAGCCGTACAGCGTGGTGCTGTTTGACGAAGTGGAAAAAGCCAGCGTAAAAGTGTTTGACGTTCTGTTGCAGGTGATGGACGAGGGCCGGTTGACCAGCGGCAAAGGCGAAACCGTCAGCTTCAGCGAGTGCGTTATTTTAATGACCAGCAACATCGGCAGCCGTTTTCTGGCCAACCCCGAATTGAGCGAGGCGGAAGCCCGAGAAATGGCCGAAGAAGCCCTGAAGACCCATTTTCGCCCGGAGTTTTTGAACCGGCTGACCGACATCATCTTCTTCCACCTGTTGAGCGACGAAAACCTGGGCGACATCCTGGACCTGTTGCTGCGCAAAGAAGAGCAGTTAATGGCTACTCGTAACCTTAAATTAGAGCTGGCGGATAAGGTCAAACCCTGGCTGCTGGCTCAAAACGACCATCCCGAATGGGGCGCCCGGCCCCTGCGCCGGATCATTGAAAAGAACATCCGCGAACCGATGGCCGACTTTTTGTTAAAAGAAGACCCCCAGGCAGGCACAACCGTTAAAATTCAAGTAAGGGGCAAAAAACTGGTTTTTAAAACCGGGTAAAATGCCAAATTGCATTTCAGGAGAAAAATAGTGCGCGCAAATTCTTTAACCCTCTACTTTAATGAAACCTTATGGCGCCGTGCGGCAGCCATCATTGTTTTTACGGTTATAACGGCCCTGGCCGCGCGGATCACCATTTTTTTACCGTTTACCCCGGTGCCCATCACCCTGCAAACGCTGGCGGTGGTGTTGTCCGGGTTAGTGCTGGGAGCGCGGGGTGGGGCGTTCGCTCAATTTGGCTACCTGGGCTTGCTGGCGCTGGGTTTGCCCGTTGACGCCCAAGGCGCGGGGCCGGCAGCCTTTTTTGGCCCAACCGCCGGTTATCTCCTTGGTTTTATCCCGGCGGCGTTTACCGCCGGTTGGCTGGCGGAACGGTTGGCCGGGCGGAGTTGGTGGGGCAACTTTGCCGCGGCGCTGGTTGGCGTGGGAGTTGTTTACCTGGCCGGCATGAGCTGGCTGGCCTTTATGTTGGGCAGTGGACAAAAGGCTCTGTTGGGGGGTGTCGCTCCTTTCATCATGTTTGATTTGGTCAAGGCGGCGGTAGCCGCAGGCGTGGCTGAAAGTGGAAGGTTGTTTTTTAGGCGATAAGTACAGAGTTGTGTAAACCGATAAAACGTGTTGTTATAATTCAAAACCCCGGTTGCTGGGGGGGGGTTTTTGTTGCCAGCATACGCACGCGCGCCTGGGTACTAAGTTGGTGATTACCCATAAGTGACGGCATGTCATTTCGAGAAGCGTAGCGACGAGAAATCTACTTCAGGCGGACGTTATAAGGAGATTTCTCGGCCTGACGACCTTGAAATGACAGTTAAGAAACACGCTCTTAGAGGTATCCTTCAAGAGCGGAGATTCCCCATCGTGTCACTCCTCGGAGCAACTGTGAGTAATCACCAATACTAAACTATCGCGCTCACTTTCAGGGTGGTTTTAAGCCAAAGCACAGCCAATTTTTGATCTCTGTTTGAAACACCGCCTGCTCGCCCTTAGCCTTTGCTGCGGCAATCCTGGCCCACATCCGGGCCAGGCCGGCTTGATAGGCTTCATCCGATAACAGGATCAATTGCGAGTTGGAGTTTTTCTGCAAAAAGTAGTTATCAAACACAGCCTCTCCCACAATGGTTTCTTCAATATGCTCTACCAACAGAGTGTCAATCTGTTGAAACCCGGCCTGGTTGAGCATTTCATTCTGTTCTGCCCGCCGGGGAAAACGTTTTAGGTCGGTTTCGTAGACTCCCTCAAAATAATCGTAAACATACCAGCTCCGGCGGCTTTCATACGGGTCAAAATTGACAATGGCAAAAATCCCTCCCGGCCGCAGCATCCGGTACGCCGCCCGTACTACTTGCGCCTTGTTAGGAAAGTGATGAAAGGCATGCACGCAAAAGACCAGGTCGAAACTTTTTGGGGCAAAGGGCGGTAACGGCGCGGAAGCGCGCGCCAGCCGGTAGCGCGCCTCAAATTGGCGGGCCTGGGCCAACATTCCGGCTGAGAAGTCTAGGCCGTAGCAGAGGGGGGCGGGCTGCCGACTCTCGGCCAGGCCCCGCAACGAGCGCCCTGTGCCGCAGCCCAGGTCCAGCACCCGCCGCGCCTCAACTTGCCGGGCCAGATTTTGCAACGCCTGGGTAACGCCTTTCAGGTAGCCGCCCCGGGTGCGCTCGTCGTAGGTGGGGGCAATGGCGTCGTAGTTGACTCGGCTGGATGGTGACATCAGCAACCTCTATCGAAACAGATCATTTTCCTTGGGGCGGAGAACATCGGCCGCCCTGGCCTGTTCATCTGGTGTAAAGGAAAGCCCCCGCACAATCACCACCGGGCAACCTTCTGCCGCCTGGCCCATCAACAGGCTGGCGGCGGCGGCAATCTGGTCGGCAAACCCCACCTCGGTGACTTGCAAGGGGTGGCCGAACAAGTCAGGCGTGCCGCGTAAATTTTGCACCGGGGCCAGCCCGCTCAAGCCGATGGTAACGCCAACCGCGCCCAAGCGCCAGGGCCGCCCGTGGCTGTCAATGATCAACACCGGCGGGCGTGCCCTGCTCAACGCGGCCAGGCGTTGGCGAATGGCGCGGGCCGAGTCATCGGGGTCTTGGGGCAGGCGGAGCAGCACGTCCTCTTTATCGCTCACGTTTGAGTGGTCTACCCCGGCATTGGCGCTGATAAAGCCCAACTTATGTTCTACAATCAATATCCCTTTTTTGGCCCGGATAATCCGGGCGGTGTCCCACAGGATCACTTCCACCTGCGCGGCGGGTTTGCCCGTGATTTGGGCCAGCTCTTGCGCCTGGGCCGAAGGGTTGACGTCAGCCAGCCGTACAAACCTTTCCTCGGCTTTGGACACAATCTTTTGGGCAATAACCACGATGTCGTGGTCAGTTAAGAACAGCCCCGCTTTTTGAACAGACGTAAAGATCAAGCCGGCCACATCGTCGCCGGGCTGGATCAAGGGAATATCAAGTAAAGGGATGAGATGTAGACCATTCATATCCACTCATCAAATTCCGGTCAGTTTAATCCCCGTTGCTTTAACCTTATGCCGAATATTGATGCCGATGAGCACGGCGGTCAGGGCTTCCACCGCCACCGAGTTTTGCAGGGGACCCGCATCAAAACCACGCATCCCGGCAGCCTCGGCCAGGGCAATGGCGGCGGCTTTGGCTTCTTTATCGTCCCCGCAAACCAGAACGTCGCAATCAATGGGGCCTTCCTCTTTGGCCAGGTGGCCGGCACCTACGTTCTGAAAGGCTGTCACCACGCGCACGCCCTGGCCCAAGGTGGCCTGGGCTTCTTCCCCGGCAGAACGACCCGGCGGCAGGTTAACGTGGCTGACTTTAGGGGGCCGCAACGGCACGGTCACGTTCACCAGGATTTTGCCCTGCAAGGTTTCGCGTAGCGAGGTTAGTATAGTTTCCTGAACCTGGTAAGGCACGGTCAACACACACAATTCGGCGGTTTGGGCGGCTTGCAAGTTGGACAAACCCTGAATTGAATTCTGGCCCAACTTTTGATTGAGTGCAGCGGCTACAGCCTCAGCTTTTTCCGCCTGACGCGAGCCAATGATGACTTTGTACCCCGACCTGGCCCAGCGTAAAGCCAGGCCCGGCCCTTCGTTCCCGGTTCCGCCCAGGATGGCGATAGTTTTGTCCATTTTTTGAATTATCCCCATAGCGTTTTTAGTTGAAGGTGAACTTTAGAGAATAAAACCTGTCCTCCTTCTACCAATCCCTTTCCTAATCATACCTCAGAATTTTCTGACGGGCTAATTGGCCAGAAGATGGCAATGGCGGGGGGAACGATGAGAAAAGGAACGCCGATAAGATGTCCCCACAGATGATTTTCCAATAAGATTGGATACCACACCCGGATGGTTTCAAAATAAGGGATCACCAGTAAAGCGGTAATGGAAAAAACGGTGCTGGCCACAAAGGGACAGCGATAGGGCAGCAACAGAATCGCTAATGGCATAAACCACAGCAAATACCAGGCATGAAAAACCGGCGCCACTAAAAGAACGTACCAGAACAAAACAGAAAAAGAAGCAGCGACAGGAATATAAACATGGGTTGAACCGGGGAGGCGGTGGGATGGGGTCATTTGCGGGTTATGGAGAAGCAGGTAAATTATTTTGGCCAGGTAGTAAAGATAAAGCAGGGCAAAAACGACCAGGATGATATTATGAGTAAGGTCAAAGGCGGTGTTGGTGCCCAGCCAACCTCTGAGACTCAGCACAAGTAAAGCCAAAAGTGAACGTCCGGCCCCGCTGCCGGTTTTGAGGACAGCCCAGTTATCCAGACCGGGCCAGAACGGAACCATAGCCAGGATCACAAGACCGCCAGTGAGCGTGGCGAAAACAACCAGGGCCGACCAGCGTTGCCGCCACTTGGCATAAGTTGTAGCGATGCCTATCAGTAGAAAAGGCCCAATGATGATGGTGACAAATTTAACCAAAATAGAAAGGGCGAAGAATAGACAGGTCAATAGCAGGTATGAATTGAGGATGAATTGGTCTTCCCTGGAGCGATTGGTGGCCCATTTGGCCCAAGTCCAGAGGGCGGCCAGCAGAAAGAAGACCATCACAATATCGTTGTGCCCGTTTTGCCCGCTTTCCAGCAAAACCAGCGGACTCCAGCCAAAAGCAATGGCTCCGGTGACAGCCCACTTTGGTTGAAGTTGCCGGAGCGTTTGGTAAACCAGCCAAACACAGCCCAGGTAGGCCAGCGCCGCCACAATTTTTAGGGCAATCAAATGGCCCAAAAAATCGCCTCCACTCAGGTAAAACGCGCCCAACGAGAGTAACTCCCACATCGGCCCGTAGGGCGAGGGATTATCGCCCCATTCGGCGGCCAAAGCCAGCCAGGGTTCAGAGGGGGGAAGGGCCTGGGGTGGGGTGGTCTGGGGCAGTAAATTGTATAAGGCCCATCCGCGGGTGTGTAGAGCGTAGATAAAAAGGTCAATGGCGGTTAAGGGATAGGAAAAAATGGAGATAAAAACCAGAACCGCGCTGCTTAAAAGCACAAAACGACTGCCGACTGCTGGCGACCGGCCATTGGCAGGCGCTACCAGTTGCACGGCCCGGAGGTAAAGCCAAAATAAGGCGCCAATGCCAAGCAGGTAGGCCGTCAAGCCACCGGCGGAATAGTCAGTTAGTTTGGTGTAGTCAACCGGGGGAATGGTGGCGTAAAGATTGATCAGGGGAAAACGACAGGTAAAGACAAGGGCATAAACCAGGCCGCTCGCTCCGGCGATGAGGGCCAATTGAACGGACAGGTTGTTTGAAACAAAGTTTTTGAGCGCGGTGAGTTTGAGGGTCAAGTTGATTTTAGCTAAAAATATCTTTTACCTGGCACGAAAAGCCGGGGAGAATGGCTTCGCCGGATAGGGTGTCTGCTTCTCGCAAGATGCGGGCCATTCCATCGGGGTGATGGGCAATAACAATTTGCTGTTGGGGATAAATAACCCACACCAATTGGGCGCCATAGGCCAGGTAATCCTGAACTTTATCTTGAATTTCTGAAGCTGTATCGTGGGGCGACACAATTTCCACGGCCAGATCAGGCGGGCCGGTAAGATAACCTTCGGGCAGGCCGCCGGGCGGGATTTTTGCCGCGGACAAAAAGGAGACATCCGGGGCGCGGACGGTGTCGGGGTTGGTGGTCAAACGAAAGCCGGTTTCTACCATTACTTTGCCCAGTTGCTGGGTTTGGACAAAGTTACGCAAGAGCCAACCAATTTCCAGAGCAATATTGCCGTGTTTTCCTCCTGGTGGGGTCATTTCAACAAGTTCTCCTCTAACTAGCTCGTAATTTTTATCACCGGATAGCTGCCACAACTCTTCGGCGGTGACTAAGTCTTGGGGATATTCCGCTTTGGCAAGGGCTACCATTTTTTGCTCCTTTCTTTAGGCTATCTGCACAATGAGGGCGGTAATGTTATCATTACCGCCGGCGGATTTGGCCGCTTCAACCATAACCTTGCAGGCTGCGGCGGCTGAACTATGGTTGCGGCTGATGTCCAATAGCTCCTCGTCGGTCACCATATTACTGAGGCCATCGGAACACAGCAAAAGCCTGTCGCCCGGTTGCAGGGTGAGCTGGTAGAGGCTGACTTCCAGATTTGGCTTGTCGCCAATAGTGTTATAAATAACGTTGCGTTGCCGGTGCACGCGAGCCTCTTCGCGCGTAATCTGGCCAATCTGCACCAGGCGTTCCACCAGGGAGTGGTCTTCCGTGATTTGTTCAATGCCGGCGCCGGTGAGGTGATAGGCGCGGCTGTCGCCAACATTGGCAATACGCGCCTCTCCGGTTGTGATCAGGGCCATCACCAGGGTAGACCCCATTTTTCTTTCCTGACCATTGGGCTGGCCTTGGCGCGCCAATACGATCTCGTTGGCGGCCGTGGCGGCAGCCTTGAGCCAATCGTCAAAAGATTCTGGGGACGCGTTGAGCGGGTGTTGGGTGAATTGAGCTTGAATGGCATTGAGGGTCAGTTGGCTGGCTACTTCACCTTTTTCGTGCCCGCCCATCCCATCGGCCACGGCATAGATGCCATAGGGGCCAAGGTTGGGCATTTCCGCTTCTATCATCAACATACTATCTTCATTCAATTCGCGTTTCAACCCTACGTCGGTTAAACCGGCAATTTGCCAGCCAATTCCCTCCGGGCGCAGGCCCGAGATAGGCGTGGTTTCAGGTTCGCCTACAGTGATAACGCGCGCCGTCTCATCTGTCTTTGCTTCTTCCACCACAGGCAGGCTGGGTTTGGTGTCTTCCAAATCTTGGGAAACTACCGGGACGGTAATGTCGTCGTCGGGTTGAGGGACGGCGGGAAAAACAGGTGGTACTCGCTTCTTTTTTCTAAGCCAGAGTAACAGGATGAGGGCGGCCACAATAATCACAATCAGTCCTATGGTTACGCCTGCTGTAACCGAAAAAGCAATAGGCAAAACGCCAGGGCCTTGATAAGATAGGCCCAAGCCGGGCCATAACCCCAGGGTCAGGACCAGGTTATCGTCAATTTGATTGAGTTGATGTTTCATGTTTAACCTCCTGTTTTCCAGGGAGAAGTTGAATTTGCGCTGCTGGCGTTTTACTTTCGGCGCAATGTTGAGCGCGCCTGTTGGACGCCTTTTTGAATTTCGCTGATGAGATAAATCAAAAATCCAATCAAGGCCGCGCCAATAAGTTCTGTATAATCATAAGTTATAGTGGTAGATAGAATGAGGACGAGCAGGCTGGCGGCGTAGGTGAGCATCAGGCCCAGGGGATAGCGTAGCCAATCCGGTAATTTGGGAAGGCCAAAAATGCCTTCCATCACGGCTCCTCCCACCAGACCCGACAGAATAAAGCTGAAATATTGGGGCGTAGACCAGGCGATTGACAAAACCAAAACGTGTGTGGGCGCATGCACCAAAAACGCCGTTCCTTTGCGGCGGGACAAAACATAAGCCAACGGCCCGGCAATATAGTAAAAGGGAAAAAGTTGCCAGAGCCAGGGGATATTGTCCTGAATAAAGTCGCCGACAAAATAGGTGGCCAGCACCAGCCCCCCAATCAAAACAAGGGCCAGCACGGCCACCTGAATATTGCTCATCGCCTCTACTTTGTGGGCGATGTTGAGGGTGAGCATTTGGGTCATTCCGGCCAGGCCGGTTAGCTCATCATCACGTGGGCCAATGCCGGGGGCAGCTTGAACCGGTGGCGGGGACACGGGCTGAACAGGTTTTGAGGCGGAAGGTGGCTGAGCGGCAGGTAGCCTCTCCAGCCGGAATTGAACGGGGCCAACGGCCAGGATGTCGCCAGGCCGCAATTCCATCCCTGTTCGTCCTACCGGCCGGCCATTGATAAAAGTGCCGTTGGCGCTGCCTTCATCGTAGGCCATACAGCGCTGCCCAACCAGCGCCACCGAGGCATGTCGCCGCGAAACCTGCGGGGAATTCAATTTGATGGTATTGATTGCCAGCCGGCCTATGGTCAGGCATTGTTCAGTACTGAAGGGATACTTATTACCCTGGTCATCTACCAGCCAAACCCGTTTGGCTCCGGCCATGGTCGGTTTGCTCTGTTCGCCGGAGGCAATCTGAGTAGCCGGGCTGACCCTGGTTTCAATCTCTTGCAGCCTGTTCTGCCAGGTTTGCATGGTGGGGGGGCGTTGGGTGGTTTCCAGTTCCATGGCCCAGCTAATCGCCTGGGAAACTGCGGGAGTGATCATTGGGTTTATCTGACTGACCGGGATGAATTTTTGACTTTTGACCAGCACGCTGATGCTGTCGGGCGGTTTTTGGCTGGTGAGCAGGGCGTAAAGGGTGGCTCCCAGCGAGTAAATATCCGAAACCGGGCCGGTGCCGGCGCCACTGTATTGCTCCGGCGGCGAGAAACCTGGCGTTACGCCTTTGGCGCCGGTCATGGTTTTTTCGCCGGAAACCTGCTCTTTGGCAATCCCAAAATCAACCAACACTGCCCGTCCGTCGGGGGTAATTTTGATATTTTGGGGTTTGACATCCCGGTGAATAATGGGTGGGCTTTGACTATGCAGGTAGGCTAACGCATCGCATATCTGCGAGATATAGATGAGGGCCAGGCGTTCATCAAGGGGATGGCCCTGACTCTGGATAAGCTGCCACAAGTCGGCTCCCTCAATAAAATCCATCACCAGGTATTGTTGATGGCCCACACTAAAATGGTGCGTAACGCGCGGCAACGAGGGATGGCGTAATTTGGCCAGGATCAGGGCTTCTCGTTTGAACTGGGTTATCGCGTGGCTGGTTTGAAAAAAATTCTCCTTAATGGCCACCGCTGTTTGCAAATTGGTATCAAAACCCCGGTACACCGTGCCCATCCCCCCCTGACCCAGCACAGTTTCGATCCGATACCGGTCTTCCAAAATAGTATCTTTGGTTAACATAATACATCCCCATTAAAGTGGCAGGATACCTAAAATTTGGGCGGTGTGGTCATGTGGCCGTTGGCGTAAAAGTGGGAGTCGAATGACGTTTGCCCACAAACTCGATCTTAATCTAAATATTAGTTTATCACAGGCTGGAAGGCTTTGCAATAATGGGGTGTATTTCAGTGATCAACTTTTTCCAAACGTTCCATTAAGTCTTTAACCTGTTTCAATTCCCATTGGGCGTTCATTTGCGAGAGCAGTTGGTGGGCCTCATGCGCAAACTCGGCTGCTTCTGACCACAATTCTTGCACTTCATAATACATAGCCAGGCCAAGCTTGGCCATGCCAACCACCCGCTGGTTGCCGTATTTGCCATAGGTATCCAGGTAGTGCCGAAAATGGTCTTCTGCCTTTTCATACTCTTTCATGCCCAGTTGGGCAAAACCTAACCAAACGTCTGACGTATCCAGGTAACCTGTCCCTTCCAAAAATCTAGTGCTTTCCAGATAATATTCTTTGGCTTGTTCGTAATTGCGTAGATACCGGGCCACGTGGCCGGCCACCTGATGCGCGCGATATTTGAATAAAGGGCCTTGCGCATAGTTTAGGGCCAGGTCAACATGTTTTTGGGCCGTCATTAAATCATCCGCTTGCAGGGCCATGTACACCAGATAGGTTTCACCCAGGGCGATCCCATTGGCCAGGTTATGCTTTTGGGCCAGTTCAAGACCCTGCGTTAGATATTTTTTGGCGTTTTCATAATCCCCGCGTAACAGATATACCGATCCCAACCCCTGAATGGTGAACCATACCTCATCTTCCATTGTGCCCAGTTTATTGGCGGCGGCCAAACCATATTGGCTGCACCGGATGCGTTTATCTAGCTTGCCCTGATAGTAAATGGGATGGACAATTGTTTTGGTCAGTGATAGAACGGTCTCCCAATTTTTGGCTTCATCAGCCCATTCTAGGGCGATGAGCAAATTAGGCAACTCCCGGTATATTTCTTCACATTTTTCGGTGCTACTTAAAACAAAATCCCAAAATTGCCCGCCAATTTTATGTTGGCCCAATTGGGCAAAGTAGGTATAGAAGTTTGTTTTTAGCTCAGAAATTTTTGCGGATGAAGTCTCCCCGATGGGAGTGAGGGTAATATCAACGCCCAGTTCCTTTCGGGCAAAAGCCTGGGTAAGCAGATGCATCTGGTAACGCTGCTGGCTCACATCCAGGGCCTCGCTGGCCTCAAGCAGCGACATACCTACCAATTGCTCAATGGCTTTATGGTAATCAAAGCCGTCTATTCCCGATACGGCAGACAAGGCTTCGCGGCTGGCCGTGGTTACAAAGAGAGGCATAGCCAATAGCACCTGGCGGGTGTTCACGTCTATCAATTTCCAGGCCTCGGCAAAAATGTAATCAAACACCTCTTCCACAATTTGGCTGGCCTGGTATAATTCGTCTACCACCGTGTTGAAGGGCAAGCCTTTTTGTTTGATGAGACCCAATGATAGAATAACGGCCTTGGGATTATTGCCCGTAGCCGCCGCCAGCCGACCCAGAATTTCATCATCAGCCCCGGCCACCATGTTCAAACCAATCCGGTGGCTATGGCGGCGAATAAGGGTGAGGGTTTCTTCATTGGTCAGGCCATACAGGGGAATGTCCCATACCCGGCGCAGTTGTTTGTACCGGGAGGTAATGAGGGCCAGGCTTGGCTCCGGTGTTTTTTCCAGGAATTTGACCAGGGCCAGATCGGTAATGGTTTCAAAGTTATCCACAATTACCAGCGTGCGGCGACTGCGCAGTAATTTATCCATGGCCGTAGCTTTGGATTCAGGTTCCAGTTGCATGAGGTAGGGATAGTCAAGAACCTGGGCAATGGCATCGAGTACCTGTTCCAGGCCCAGGTTAAAATCGGCCTGGTCGCGGGCCGAGGTCCAGACGACGGCCTCAAAGGGATTGTCAATCTCCAGTTGCGCGCCGGGCAGGCAGCGATGGGCCACTTCAAGGGCCAAACTGGTTTTGCCAATGCCCCCTATCCCCTCAATGGCGGCCAGGGGCCAGCGCGAATCTTGCACCCATTCCAAAACGCGGGCTACTTCGGTCTCGCGGCCAATAAACTCTCCAAAGCGAGGCGGTAAATTGTGATAAAGGCGCGGCAATGCCGGCTGGTCGTCTTGCGCCGGCACTTTGGGAAAGAAGCGCTCAACAACAACAGCCGGGGTAGGATGGCCAACCTGAACCAGAAATCGTTGCGCCCATGCTCTATCCACCCGCCCGTTCTGGTGACAATACGAGATCATAAATTCCACCCGTTGCATATCGGTTGGCACAAAGCCTCGTTTCCAGCGTTGAACCGTGTGGGGCGAGATATGCAACGCCTCGCCAATTTCTTGCTCTACCTTTCGCACGGTTTTGTTTTGCCGGTTAGCCACGCTGTCAATACCCTCTTTGAGCAATTGTTTGAATTCTGCGCTTTCCATAGGGATGTTCCCCCTGTTCAAAAATATAGTTGTTCAGTTAATGTTTTTGGTAGGGGCAGAACATTGTCCTGTCCCTACCGGCTGGAAATCCAAATTCTTTTTCTGAACACCCATAGTATATCTACCCGGTAGTTATATTTTACCAGCTAATCTTACCAAAAAATCGTAGTCAAACTACGAAAAATCGTAGTCTCAGTAGATCCAATTTTAGCGGAGTGAAGCGCCGCGCTGGCTTTTCAACTTTGGACCTACTGAGTCTTATTCTAAATGAACACGGGGGGAAACAGCAAAATAACTGTTCAACTATGACCAATAACCGGAACCATCCCCTGGCAATACTCAACAAATACGAAGAGATTAAAACAGAGTGAATTACGAAAATTCGTAGCCGGAAGTACGAAAAATTGTGACCAAAATAGGTTAGACTATGACCATAGTACCATATAAATAATAGTGAGGAGGTTAATGTGATGGGCGTATCTGAGATTTTGTTGTTGTTGGTTATCTTGGTTCTTTTGGTTGGCCTTATCGGCGTGAGCCGGTTGGCCGTTTATATTGGCAATGGTGATCGCTGGTTGCCTTAAGTTTGGGTTAAATTCAATATACCGGCCCTGGCTGGAATGAGAAACGCTGGAGTGTTTGTCACTCCAGCGTTCTTTATTAAGGTAAATTGTCAAAAATAGGCTGTATTATACTCAATGCTTCAGTAACCCTGCTTTTTCCAATCCAACCAGAAATTATGCCGGCGGCTGAAAAGCGATGATGGTTTGTGTGCCATAGATGAAGGCCGCCACGCCCACCACAATCGAGAGACCAATTAAAACACGCCGGTAATGAGACATGCGTTCCAAATCGGTAATGACCATGTAGGTTCCGGTGATGGCGTGCATCAACACAAAAAAGAGAAAGGCAATGTCAATGGCCTTCCACATGGGGTCGGCCATCCGCTCAATAATGCGGTTAAAATCAATATGGAAGGGGGGGTAATGAAGCACAATCATGTGAATGGTTAAAAAAATTACCAGGGCAATGGCGCTCAGGCGTTGCATTTGGAAAATTCGCATAATGTTGTCCTCCTATCCTGCCAGCATGAACAGCAAAATGGGGATGCCGCCGGCTATCGTCAACAAGGCTGAAACCGCAAAGGCGGCGTAAAAAAGGCTTTTGCGATATTCCGTCACTTCAAAATAATGGACAATCAATAGCCGGATCCCGTCAAAGGCGTGATAAACTACGGCAGCCAGCAAGGCAATCTCGGCCAATTTGAAGAAGGGGGTCTGGACAGCGGCCAGCCGGGCATTAAAGGCTTCCGGCCCACTATTGATTGAACCGATGACCCACATGTGCACAAACAGGTAAAATACCAGCGCCAATCCGGTAAGACGGCGCAGAAAAAAGCTGATAAAGCCGGTGCTTTTATACATAGTTTGACTCCTACTCTTACTTAAACTTAAACAACACGTTCACGGCCAGATGTTTTAAACCCGTTTCTAACGCATCTCAATAGGGTCATTGAGCGTTTTTTGCCGTTCCCGGCGGGCTTGTTCAAAGGCCAGGCGTTTTTGAACCAATTTGCGCAGGGTTTCGATGGCTTGAGTTGGGTTTAGATTTTTGGGGCAGGCGTCAATGCAATTAAAAATGGTATGGCAACGATAAACGCCGTCAAAACCGGACACATCCTGCAGTCGCTCGCCGGGGATGCTGTCTCGTGGGTCCAGCACCCGCAAAAAGCTCTTGAGCAAGGCGTGCGGGCCAATATATTGCTTATTCAGGGCCACAACCTGGCAGGCAGAATAACACGCCCCACACATAATGCAGGTTTCGGCATTGTGCAGGGCTTCCACTTCTGCCGGGCTGACCCGGAACTCTTTTTCCGGGATGTCAGCCGGAGGAACCAGCCAGGGTTTGACGCGCTGGTACTGTTCCCAGAAGCTGGCCCGATCTACCACCATGTCTTTAATGATGGGCAAATAGGGCAGGGGGCGGATAGTGACCCGGCCCTGGCGATCCAGTTTGCTTCTGAGCGGCGTTTTGCAGGCCAGCAGATTGCTGCCATTAATGTTCATGGCGCAACTGCCGCAGATAGCGTGCCGGCAAGAACGCCGAAAGGTCAAACTGCCGTCCAACTCTGCTTTGATGTAATGCAAGGCATCCAGGATGGTGGTGTCAGACGTCATAGGCACGGAAAACTCTTGCAGATATGGTTTTTGATCAACTTCAGGATTAAAGCGCTGCACGCGCACTGTAACCATTTGGGTGGAACCGTTGTTAGCCATCATCAATTCCTTCCTAGTATTTCCGTTCTTGGGGCGGGTATTTTTCCCAATCAATGTTGACGGATTTGTAGTTTAAGGTTGGCGGTTGGCCCGGCTCAGCGGGGAAGGCCAGGGTGTGTTTGAGCCAGTTCTGGTCATCTCGCCGGGGAAAATCGGTGCGGCTGTGCGCGCCCCGGCTTTCCGTCCGGGCCAAGGCCCCAGCCACGATGATTTCGCTGAAGGTCAATAAGTGTTCCGTTTCCAGAGTCACCAACAGGTCGGTGTTGAAACGGCGGCCCTTATCCATCACGCGAGCCTGTTTGAAACGCTCTTGCAATTGTTTAACGTCGTGCATTGCTGTTTGCAGCCGTCCTTCGTCACGGAAAATGCCGCAATTGTCGGTCATGGTTGTTTTTAGGGCCTGGGCAATTTGTTCTACAGACTCGGCGCCGGGATTGTCGAGCAAATTTTGCAAACGCTGCCGGTTGCGGCCAACGGGATCGCCGTTCACGGGCTCCAGTTTAGCCCCATTTTTGATAAAATCAGCCACCGCATAACCGGCCCGGCGGCCAAAAACAGACGCCTCCAGCAAGCTATTGGTCCCCAGCCGGTTAGCGCCATGAACGCTAACACAGGCACATTCGCCGGCAGCGTAAAAGCCAAGCACCGGCGTTCCTTCGGCGTCGGCTATCACCTGGCCGTTGGCGTCGGTGGGAATGCCGCCCATGCTGTAATGGGCGGTTGGCTGGATTGGCACGGGGGCGTCAATAGGGTCAACGTTCACAAAGTCAATGGCTAATTCCCGTACCTGGGGGAGACGGGCCAGAATTTTTTCCCGGCCCAGATGGCGCAGGTCCAAATAAATGCCCTGGCCGTCGGGGCCAATCCCCCGGCCCTGGTCAATTTCGGTTTGCTCGGAGCGGCTCACCAGGTCGCGGGGGGCCAATTCCATTTTTTCGGGAGCGTATTTTTCCATAAACCGTTCGCCATTCTTATTGATCAGGTAGCCCCCTTCACCCCGGCAGGCTTCGCTCATTAAAATGCCGTGCTTGTACAGGCCGGTGGGATGGAACTGGACAAATTCCATATCCATCAGGGGCAGCCCGGCCTTGTAAGCAATAGCCACGCCGTCGCCGGTATTGGCGTAAGCGTTGGAGGTGATTTTGAAAGCCCGGCCGTAGCCGCCGGCGCCAAACACCACCGCTTTGGCCCGCATGGTATAGAGTTTGCCGGTCAGAATATCCATGGCCACCACCCCCCGGCAAACGTTATCCTCAATGATTAAATCAAGGCAATACCATTCGCTGTAAAATTTTGCGCCATGCCGTAAGGCCTGCTCATGGATGGTGTGCAGCAGCACATGGCCGGTGAAGTCGGCGGCGTAGTTGGCCCGGGGAACGCTGTGGCCGCCAAACCGGCGCTGGGCAATCCGGCCATCGGCCAACCGGCTGAATACGCAGCCCATGTGTTCGTACTCGTAGATAATGTCAATGGCGTCTTTGACCAGTATCTCAATGGCATCCTGGTCGCCCAGCCAATCTGAGCCTTTGATGGTATCGAACATGTGAAGTTCCCAACTATCGGGGGGGTCTGCGCCAGAGGGGACTGCTTCCAGGGGGCCGCGCGGCCCGGTACCTGCTACCGGGCGCACGTTGTTTAAGGCAGCGGCAATGCCTCCCTGGGCTGCGCCGCTGTGCGAGCGTAAGGGGTGAATTTTAGAAATCACCCCAATATCTTTGACTCCTTGTTGACCGGCAGCCAGCGCCGCCCACGTCCCGGCCAGGCCCGCGCCAACAACAATTACATCGTGGCTGATTGTGTTTGGGTCTGTGTTTGAGTTTGACGTCATTGCCCTTCCTCTATTACGACTATCTACATCAAATTTTAATTTTTATGCCCATCAGCATCGTCTGAATTATATCACCATTCATCCGGCAGAGCCAGAAGCCGCGCCAGACCCTGGCTTGAGTCGGGGTAAGCCTTGTTGTCTAGGCCCAAGGTCTGGAACATCTTCCATTGTTAACAAAGATAAAAGCATTATACTTTTTTGGGGGCAGGGGGCAAGGGTTGGTCTATTTATGCCGCCAAACATTACCTGACTGATTCGGGTAACATAGCTACGTGTGAATGATCCCCCAAGGCTATCTTTTTCAACCTTTGGGTTCAGCGGCTCACCCAGTTGGGTGACAAGATCAATTATATAGAAGCGATGCGGGCTATTGAAAAATATCCCCTTTTTATTATAATAACCACTCAGGTTAGTGTGGGCAAATAGGAAGGGAAATGATACGATAAATCCAGGGAAAAAAACAGAATTCCGGCAAAAGGGCTCAGAAATCGCCTGTGGAAAAATCAGGATGCTTTTGGTATAGGATTTGTAAAAGATGACTACACCCTCACCATACCTCAATCTACTCAAAAATCATATTGACATAACCCGTGTGCCTTTTAGCGATAGGGGTTCCCGACTTTTAGTGCTGCAAAAGCCTGGCCAAAACTGTTTGCTGATTAAGTTAGCCGAACGGCTGACCCAACTCCAACCGGATATCGAAGCTTACCTGAAACGCCCGCCCCTCATCCGGGACCTCTGTTTTGTGGATGAGTCAGGCACACCCTTGACCTTTGAGGTACAGACTTTCCCTCACATCGTTTATTTCAAAACTCAATTGGGCCAGTTTGGCCTGACTTTCCAGAACAATCAAACGCTTACCTTTGGTCTACCGGCCCAGGTAATTGCTGGGTTACGGTTTCACGTTTCTCCCCAATATTGGCAAGAAACGGCAGCGGGCGGTGTATTCAAATCAATCCGAAATTTGGCTTACACCAGCAAGGGGGAAGTCGTTCGTAATCAAATTATGCCTGATAGAGCGGGTTACAATGTTGAATTCGTCATCCAAACGGGAGATGATGATGCTATTAACATTACCATTGGTGATTTGACCGATGCCGTGCATGAAGTGTCGCCATTTTCCGCCTCGTGTGCTGCCGCCGAGACTCGCTGGCAAGATTGGTTTCAACGTATTCCACCGGTCAAGGAGCCTTACCGGCAGACTTATGCCTATGCTTGGTGGATTATGGCCAATAATCTTATCAGTCCCCGGGGTAGTGTGGTTTACGAGGCGATGACCCCTTCCAAGTTGAGTTATGTGGGATTGTGGCTGTGGGACAGTGCCATGCACGCCCTGGCCTACCGCCATGTTGATCCCGAACTGGCCCGCAATCAAATCCGGGCCATGTTGGCCTATCAGTTACCCGACGGGATGCTGCCCGACGCAATTTACGACGAAGGGGTGATAGCTACCATTGACCACCCCATCAGCGCCGAAGTAACCAAACCCCCAATCTTGGCCTGGGCCGCGCTCAAGCTGCATGAAACCGACCCCGACCTGGATTTCCTTAAGGAAATATACATTCCCCTGGTGCGGTGGAATGCCTGGTGGTTTAGCATGAACGATGACGACGTTGACGGGTTAGCCCAATACAACCACCCCTATTCGTCGGGCCTGGACAACAGCCCCTTGTGGGATCAAGGCATGCCGGTCGAGTCCCCTGATCTGAATACCTATCTGTGTGTCCAAATGGGCTCACTGGCCATGATGGCCGAGGCTTTGGGAATGAACGACGAAGGCGCGATGTGGCGCCGGCGGGCCGCAGCCATTGTGCGCCGGATGATTAATGACTTTTGGGACGAAGAGGCCGGATTATTTCAGGCTTTGCACAATGAACAGCCAATTCCTGTGGTCACACCCTTTAATCTATATCCTTTATGGACCGGCCAGTTGCCGGACCATATCCGCAGCCGGTTGCTGGCGCATCTCACTAATTCCGCTGAATTTTGGGGAGAGTATGTTATTCCCACGGTAGCTCGCAACGATCCGCGTTTTGATCCCGACACCATGTGGCGGGGGCCGGTGTGGGCCAATATCAATTATTTCTTCATCGAAGCGTTGCGCCAGATTGACGAAGTCAATTTAGCCAACATGATAATGGAAAAAACATTGGATTTAATTATGAGCCACTCCAGTATCTATGAATACTATAACGCCCAAACAGGCCAACCGCCAACCACGGCGGCCGATGTTTTTGGTTGGACGGCGGCGGTATTCATTGATCTGGCTATTCGGGCCAGTCAAGAAAATGAGGCGGAGGAGGGAAAATGACTGATGGAATTGTAGAAGATGATCGTCAACAGTGTAAATCATTGGAGGCTAGTTTTTTTGCCAACCGAGCTTTGATTATTGCCTCCAATCGAGGTCCGGTAACTTTTGGGGTAGCCGAAAATGGAGAGTTGGAATCTCGGCCCGGCGAAGGAGGCCTGGTAAAGGCCCTGTTAGGCTTGTGCCGGCATACCAATGCCACCTGGCTGGCCTGCGCCCAAACCGAGGCCGATACAAACTGGCAGCAAGGAAACGTGTCGATTTGGCCGGACGAAAAAACCATTCAGGTTCAGTTTATTTCTCCAGAAGCCTCAACTTACGAGGGTTACTACAACGTTATTGCCAATCCGCTGTTATGGTTTCTACAACATTCTATGTGGGATGTATCCCGGGTGCCTGTCATTAACCGCGCTACATGGCAAGCCTGGGAGGAGGGATATATCACAGTCAACCGTATGTTCGCCGATGCGATAGCCTCCCAGGTCCGGGCAAATTTGCAGCCTACTTTGGTTATGCTGCAAGATTATCATCTCTATTTGGCCCCGCGTCTTTTGCAAGACCAGTTACGTCCTCGCGAACGACCGACGCTATTGCACTTTGTCCACATCCCATGGCCCGGTCCGGAATATTGGCAGATTTTACCGCCAACAATGCGTCAAACCATTCTGGACGGTTTGTGTGCGGTAGATGTTTTGGGTTTCCAGACCCACGACGATGGCTTAAATTTTATTCGCACCTGCGAATCTCTGCTGCCCAGGGCCTACGTTAACTTCAAGCGAGGCCGGGTGTGGTATCGCAACCATGCCACCCATATCCGCGACTTCCCTATTTCTATTGACGTGGAATTATTACAACAATTTGCGGCATCGCCGGACGTGGCCCTCCATCAACCTAAACTGCAAAACATTGTGGGCAATCAGCAATTGATTCTGCGGGTTGATCGGATTGAGCCAAGTAAAAACATCATCCGTGGGTTTCAGGCTTTTGAGGAGTTGCTGGAGCTTTATCCCGAACATCGGGGCCAGGTCAAATTTCTGGCCATTCTGGTGCCGTCGCGATTGGACGTTAACGAATACCAAAATTATCTGGACGAGTTGATGGCTGCAGCGGGACGGGTCAATGCCAACTACGGCCGTAGTGATTGGGAGCCGGTGCGGCTGCTGGTAGGCGAGGATTATTCACGCGCGGTGGCTGCTCTGCAAGTATATGACGTGTTGCTGGTTAATGCCATTGACGACGGCATGAATCTTGTGGCTAAAGAAGGGCCGGTAGTTAACCAGCGCAATGGGGCGCTCATTCTTTCCGAAAGAGCCGGTGCCCAACAGCAGTTGAAGCCGGGAGCCATTATCATTTCGCCCTGCGATATCTACGCCACGGCCGAAGCCATACATCAAGCCCTCACTATGTCTATGGCCGAACGCGCTGAGCGAGCCAACCGCCTGCGTTGGATCATCGAACGACAGGACATTGCCGATTGGTTGTGCCGCCAGTTAGAAACGATTATCCAACTAAACTTGATGAAGGAGGAAACACCTCATGCCGCAGCCCAAGGTAGCCATTCTGCATTACACCGCACCACCCGTAGTGGGTGGGGTAGAGATCGTCATCCAGGCCCACAGCCAATTATTCCTCCAGAACCGGTATCCCCTTACCGTCATCGCCGGGCGAGGTGAGCCGGACGCTTTGCCAGAAGGAACTGATTTTGTCCGGCTGCCGGAAGTGGATTCTCAGCATCCGTCGCTCTTGGACATGAACGAAAAATTGGAAAAAGGTGAAGTTCCGCCCGAATTCGACGGTTTTGTTACGCAAACCATAAAATTGCTAACCCCAATTTTGAATCAATTTGATCACCTCATCGTCCATAACATTTTCACCAAACACTTCAATTTACCGTTGACCGCGGCCTTGCACACCTTGCTAAATGAAGGTAAACTCCCGCTTTGCCTGGCCTGGTGCCACGATTTCACCTGGACCAGCCCGAATTCGCGTTCACAAGTTCATCCCGGTTATCCGTGGGATTTGTTGCGTACGTCCCACCCCGCCCTTACTTACGTTGTTGTTTCGCAACAACGGCAGCAGGCCCTGGCAGCCCTATTTAACTGTCCGCCGGAGCAAATTCACGTGGTTTATAATGGGGTAGACCCTCAGTCTTTGCTGGGTCTGTCTGCCGAAGGGAACGATTTAATAAAACGCTTGGATCTTTTAGCAAGCGATTTGATGTTATTGATGCCGGTCCGGGTGACGCAGGCCAAAAATATTGAGTTTGCCTTACACGTAGTAGCGGCATTAAAAGAACGCGGCTCGCGGCCAAAGTTAATTCTCACCGGCCCCCCGGACCCTCACGACGCTCAAAGTATGGCCTATTTTCGTTCGCTTCAGGATTTGCGGAAAAACTTGGATGTTGAGCAGGAAATGCGTTTTGTGTTTGAGTCGGGGCCTGACCCCGGCGAGGCTTTTTATATTGACCCCCCGGTTGTGGCCGATTTATTTCGGCTCAGCGACATTATGTTCATGCCAAGCCATCGTGAAGGATTTGGCATGCCCATTTTAGAAGCGGGTCAGGTGGGCCTGCCGGTGTTCTGTAGCGCCACTATTCCGGCCGCCCGGGAAATTGGCGCCCCCGATATAATTACGTTTGAACCCACGGCCAACCCGGCCGATGTAGCCGCAGAGATTTTGGCCTGGGCCAACCATAACCCGGTACACCAACTGCGCCGGCGAGTGCGACAGAATTACACCTGGCCGGCCATCTTTAAGCGGCATATCGAACCCCTGCTGGCCCAACCCGGAGACGCCCCCGATGCCGGATAACTGTAACAAACTGAACCGCCGCATTGCTCAAGCAGGGCGCTTGTGGCTGTTTTTGGATTACGATGGCACGCTGGCCGACTTTGCGCCAACGCCGGAATATGTTGAACCGCACCCCGAGGTGGTGGATATCCTCACCACACTCTCTCACCGACCTGAACTGCGGATTGCCGTTGTTAGTGGCCGCAGGCTAAGGCACGTGCAGGCTTTGTTGCCCGTGCCGGGCCTTCTGCTGGCCGGAACCTACGGCCTGGAATTACAAACTCCATCTGGTCAACGGATTGAGCGTTTGTCGTATGACCGTATTCGTCCCGTGTTGGAAAGCCTCAAACCACGCTGGCAGGCTTTGTTAGCAGGGCAGGAAGGTTTCTTTTTAGAAGACAAAGGTTGGTCTCTGGCGTTGCACGCTCGTTTTGCCAATGAGCTTGCCGCAGGCAAAGTTCTCCGCGCCGCCCATTCTCTGGCCCTTGAGGCCGCCTCCGGGGAAATGTTCCGTTTGTTGGGGGGGCATCGTTTTTTGGAGGTTGGTCCCAAACTGGCCCATAAAGGGCGGGCCGTTGAATATCTTTTAGAAAAATATCCCTGGCCCGGCAGCTTGTCCCTTTACCTGGGGGATGACGACAAGGATGAGGAGGCCTTTGAGGTGATTAAAGCCCGGGGCGGGCTAACAATTCTGGTGGCCCAACACCCCCGCCCCGCCAAAGCCGATTGTCGTTTAGAATCGCCGCGGGCTGTTCGGTCGTGGCTCAAAGCCCTGCCTGGAGTTTGGTCTTCATAATCGCCGGCCCTATTCCTAAATTGATTTAAGGTACATCCTGATGATGCCACCCGGTCATGTGGCCGTTACTTGGGGTATAACCGGTCTTCTCCAAAAAAATAATCCGCAACTGGCGCAATTGGATTACCGGCTTCTGGCGGCGTGCGCCCTGCTGCCGGATATTATAGATAAGCCGTTAGCCATGTTGGTCTTTACCCGGGCCGAGACCAGCCAGTTCATTGCCCATAGCCTCATCTTTAACCTGGTGTTGATTGTGCTCGCCCTCCTTTTTTGGAAGCGGTCTGTTCCCTATGTTCTGGCCGTTACCCTGCACCTGCTGGCCGACCGGATGTGGCATCATGGGCAAACCTTCTGGTGGCCCGTTTACGGCTGGAACGTGTTTTGGGCATTCAAGCCGATGAACACTCCGGAAACAATGGTGTCGGTTTATTTGGACCTCTTTATCCGTTATCCCCAGGTATGGGTGATTGAGACTCTGGCGATGTTTGCGCTCGGCTGGTTTGTTTTTTCGCGCCGTCTTTACCAATGGCCCAACTTAAAGCATTTTCTGGTCACCGGGCAAATAAAGTGGGGCAAGCAGAACACCCGGCCCGAAGCGTCCGGCTCTAAATGGCCCTAAAGATCTCTATGGCTTTGCGGCGGAGATACCCCCAGGTAGCCAGCAGGGTGCTTACCAGGGCGGCCACGATCATCAAGGCGAGCATATAGGGCGTAACCAGGGTGTCAAAGGCGGGCACGGTGGGGGTTTCGGCGCTAAATGAGTTGGAGTAGCGGAACACGTAGCCCAAAATAATGCCGGCCACAATGCCGGTGAGGGTGGCGCTCAGGGTCATCACCAGGGCTTCGCTCAAAAACATGCCAAACAGGTGTCGATTCGACGACCCCATGGCCTTGAGCATGGCTATCTCCGCCCGGCGGGTATAGACGGCGATATAGGTGACCACAAAAACGCCAAAAATGGCCAAAATGAAGCTGATGCTGGTCAAAACCAAAATGACCACCTGCCCCTGCTGCGCGTCGGCCTGGATTGACTCGATGCGTTCGGGGGTTGAATTGACGCTCACATTTTCGGTGAGGCCAAATTCTTTGCGCAGTTTGGCGGCAACTTGCCGGATGGCTTCATCGCCTACCTCTTCGGGCAGGCCCAGCAGGCCGGGCCGCAGGTTGGGAGCAGCCATCAGCCGCTCAAAAATAGGATAGGTGGGATCATAGGGGCCGTCCAGCGGGTCGCGCGTCAACTCGCGGAAGGCTGTGGCATTGATAAAAAGGTCTGTGCGACCCTCTTGGGCCGTGGTGCGTTTAGACGTGAAGCCGTTGAATCCGGAGAAACGTCCCAACACGCCCACAATGCGCACAATGCGGGTATGGTCCAGCCCTTCCCCCTTTAAGCGCAGCGTGTCGCCCACCCCCCGCTCAAAATATTCGGATAGCCCTTGGCTGACAATGACGGCGTTGGGGTCGGCCATAACTTCGTCAAAGCTGGCGGTGCTGCCGGCAAGCCACTCAATCCCTTCGGCGTAAGTGATTTCGGCTAGGTTGCCGTCCAGGCCATACACGCGCACGCCCACATTTCGCAGGCCAACGTCGTCCCAAATATTGGTGTTGAACCGATAAGTAACGGCTACATTGGGGCCAAGCGTGCCCTCGGCCCTGAGTTCGGCTAACAGTTCGCGGTTGAAGCGATTTTTAACTTCTGTCGGCGCAGCCTGAACAGGGCCTGGCCCGCCGATTTCTTCCTCTACCTGAACCGCGCCCCATTTGCGGATGATGAGGGGCGCGCCGTTGTTCAGGCGGGTGTCGGTGGCGGTGTTGGCGGTTTCTATGGCCAGGGTGGTGGCAAAAAAGGTGGGCAGGGTGGCGCTGATCACAATCATCAGGCTGATCAAGGTGTTGCGATTTTGGGCGCGCAGAATATTGCGTTGGGCAAAATAGCCCACTTTACCGGCCGCCATTTTGATCAGGCCGATCAATAGCCGCTGTATAGGCAGCGTGACCGGGAAAAAGAGTAAGGCTGTGCCCACAATGAGCAACAGCAGCGAACCAAAAATCAAAACCGCCTGCACCCAGAGCACGCCAAACGTAAAGGCCAGGGGAAAGACAAAAAAGATCAAAACCGGGAAAAAAAGAACAACCGCGCCGCTGCGGAAAATGCGCAAGTCAACCCGCCGCTCCCGCAGTTTGGCCAGGTCGTCCAGGCCCAGGCCCTCGGCGATGCCGGGATTGATGGCGTACATGATCTTGGTGCCGGCGGCGCGTTGAGCCGGGGTGTAGGCGCTGACAACCAGCACAATTGCGGCGGTGGCGATGGATACCACCAACGCTCTCATGGAGACAGGGGGAATATCGGTAATGGGCACATTGGCCTGCTGAGAAATGAACGACACAATCAGGGTATTGTTCAATAATTGCCCGCTGACCGCGCCCAGCCCAATCCCAATCAGGCCCAGCGTGGCTACTTCAACCGCCACCAGGCTAAACAGGTAATGGCGCGGCGCTCCGATAATGCGAAATAGGGCCAGGTCGCGGGTTTGTTCGCGGACGTTGGTCATTACCATAGTGCGCACCAACAGGCCCACCACGCTCAACGACAAAATGCCGTAAACAGATGTCAACGCCTGAAAAAAGATAAAAAACTCAAAAGTGTTGGTAAAAATGGTGGCGCGGGGCAGGGTGTAATCGTAGGTTTCGCCCAATATATCCTGGATTCTTTCGGCCAGCGCGCGCGCCCGAAACGCCGCCGCCTGGGGGTCGTTATTGCTGTAGAGGCTTTTATCAAAAGCAACCACAATCCGTTCGGCCTGGTTTGGCACGCCCAACCAATTCTGCACGTAGGCCAGGTCAACCAGTACACCATCGTTGTCGTCCAGGCCGGTGACGCCCCGTTGCAGGGCAATGGCGCTTACGGTGAGCGTGGTTCTGACCCGCCGGGTGCTGGTATCCGACGCGCTTTCCACGCCTTTTTGGCGCGGCAGGGGCAAGGCGTAGCTGAGGTCAAAGGTATCGCCGGGGCCAAGGCCAAAAGTGTCGGCGGTTTCCTGCAAAACCACGGCATAGCCGGGGCCAAAATTGAGCGTGCCACTGACTACCTCAAACGTGCCCATATCGTCAATCTCTCGATTCAGGGCGATAAATTGGGCACTGCCATGAACAGTTTCGCTCGTTCCTTCTTCCTCCCCGCCGGGTGGAACAGAAGGGGATACGTCTACATCTGCCACTCCCTGAATGCGCGGCACAATCCGCGTTATTTGGGGGTCGCTGCTTTGAACGGCCGGGATGATCCGCGGCACGTCAATCAACAAATTTGGCTCAATCTGCTTTTTGGTGATAACCAAATCATAGTCGCCGGCGCTGTTGCTGATGGTGGCCAGGTAAAAGCGCTCGTAGGTGTCTACCGTGGCGTTGAGGGCAACCAGGGCACTCACGCCCACCAGCAGGGCCAGGAGCATCAAAATGGTGCGGATTTTGTGGCGATTGAGACTTTTGAGAACGTATTTAAGAGTCACGGTTAGCTCTATTGGGTGTTTCGTATGGCGTATTGCGTTTTAAGGGCAATACGCAGTACGGGTTGGAGAGTGAGCCTTGTTCTCACTCAAAAAAATAAATCATTCAGCAGCGAACTTATAAATGGTTGTGGTCTGATATGTTTGGCCCGGTTTGAGCACGGTTGAGGGAAAATTGGGTTTGTTGGGCGAATCGGGATAGTGCTGCGTTTCCAGGCAAAAGGCGTAGCGTTTTTTGTAAACAACGCCGCCTTTGCCCGTGATACTGCCATCCAAAAAGTTGCTGCTGTAAAATTGAACGGCCGGCTCGGTGGTGTAAACTTCCATTACCCGGCCGGTGATGGGTTCCCGCACTTTGGCCGCCAAAATCAGGCTGCCGTCCAAATTATCAAGCACAAAGTTGTGATCGTAGCCGCCGCCAAAACGAAGCTGGTCGTAATCTTCTTCAATCCGGTCGCCAATAACAGTGGGCGTGGTGAAGTCCAGGGGCGTGCCTTTAACGCTGCGCAGTTGGCCGGTAGGGATGAGGGTTTCGTCAATGGGGGTGAATTGAGCGGCGTTGAGCATCAATTCGTGCCCCAGGCAATCCCCGGCCCGGCCCGCGGCCAGATTAAAGTAGGAGTGATTGGTGAGGTTGAGCACTGTATCTTGGTCGGTGGTGGCGGTATAATCTATTTTCAGGGCGTTGTCGTTGGTAAGAGTGTAGGTGACTGTTACCGATAAGTTGCCGGGGTAGTTTTCCTCACCGTCGGGACTGAGGTAGCTCAATTTTAGGCCCACCCCCTCGTTGCTTCTGACCTCTGCGGCAGCCCAAACTTTTTTATCAAAGCCAATATTGCCGCCATGCAGATGGTGCCGCCTGCCTTCATTTTTGGTCAGAGTATATTCAATTCCGTTTAAGGTGAATTTCCCATGATCAATCCGGTTGGCGTATCGCCCGGTGATGCAGCCAAAGTAGGGGCTTTGGGCGAGATATTGCTCCAGAGTATCCAGCCCCAACACAACGTCTTCCAATTTGCCGTCCCGGTCCGGCGCGGTCAAAGAAACAATGATCCCGCCATAAGTAGCGATTTTTGCTTCTAAGCCGTTAGCGTTGGTCAAGGTACAGAGGTCTACGGCCATGCCGTCTGCCGTTTTTCCAAAAGCTTGTTTGCTGATGTTCATGTTTTATCTCCGTTGACATTTGTTTTTTGTTGGCCAGTCTGCAACCTGTATAGTTTAAACGTAGCTAAAATAAATAGCAAAATCAGCGGAATGAATTTGTGATTTTACCCTCTTGCCAATTTGTGCTACACTTTGGGCAGGTTTTTATGAATCATATCTGATTTTACGGAGAAGTAAGAAATGCCTGTTTGTCGAGATTGCCACGGTACCGGCCAAAGAGAAGTAAAAAAAGAAATAACCACCCGTTGCCCTGATTGCGATGGCAGTAAAGTGCTGCCCGACGGCGCCGAATGTGAGCGCTGTAATAAATGGGGCGAAATTGGCACCGGCGAGTTTGAGATTGAAAAGCAATTGTGCAAAACCTGTTGGGGCAGCGGCAAAGTGACCGAGGGTTCGGTAATGACCTGGTTTTTGGTGCGGGCTGTGCCCGCCGCCCTGCTCCTGTTGGGCGGCGGCATTGCCGGAGCGTGGGCTTTGTGGTCGCTTCTGGATAGCCAGCTCTGGGCCGCAATTTTGCTTATTGTAACTTTTGGGGCATGGGGCGGTTTGATCTACTATTTTGTCGGCCAAATGCCGGGGTTGGGTGAGATTTCGGCGATGAACTGGTTTTTGGTGCGGGCCGTGCCCACCACGCTGGTCGCTGTTGGGGCCGGCGGGCCGGCGGCCTGGGCTTCGTGGGCTGTTTTTGCAAACGCCGTTGTTACCTTTCTGCTGCTGATTGGCATATTTGCGGTGTGGGGGGTATTGATGTTTTTCTTTATCAGTAATTTGCCGGAATAGGACGCGCTCTACTTATGTTGAATCAAAAACAGATGGTTAGCCTGGCGGTTGTGGTTTTATTCATCAGCCTGTTGGCCTGCCGCTCAGACGATTTGATTGCGGCGTTCACCACGCCTACGGTAACGCCCACCTTTGAAATGGCCCGGTTTACCACCCCAACGCCAACGCCTGTTTCCGGCGACCTGCTCGCCGACCCCCCCACCGTCCCGACCGCAAATACCCCCTCGGCGATAACGCCCACCCTGGCCAGCGGTTCGCCGGAGGCGGCAAACTTGCCAGAGGCGGCAAACTTGCCGGAAACGGCAACATCCACTTCTGAAGCAGTTGGTCAAACAGAATCGCCGCCCGAAACGCCCTCCGCCACCCCTACGGCTACGCCTAGCCCTCCCCCTCCTCCACCTACCCCCACCGAAACACCTGTGCCTACCGCGCCCCCGCCGGCGGGACGTATCGCTTTTTCCATTGATGACGGCGGCGGCAGTTTTGATATATGGGCCGTGTCATTCCCGGATAAAAAACCGTTCCAGATAATCCAGGGGGCGCGGCAGCCTAATTTTTCTGATGACGGCCGGCTGCTGGTCAATCTTGAAAACAGCGGCTTTGGCAATCACATTGGCATCCTGGATACCAACTATGCCTGGTTGGGTGAAGTGACCGACTCGCCGGATGACGCCTTTCCCTTTTGGAATCCCGACGGCAGCCGCTACGTTTTTTCCAATCCCCGGCGATTGACGGACCCGCTGACCCGCGATCCCCTGCCTCACGTGTTCATCCCCTGCTCGCTGCGCCCTATCTGGGAAGAAGCGGAAAAATGCCGCGATCTCAATACCTTTGGCAAAGTAGCCGTTGGTGAATATCCGGTTTGGACGGATGACGACCGGATCGCGTTTTTTAGTTTCACGGGAGATGATGGGATTTACGTGGTGAACGGGGCCTCGTCGTTGTGGCAATCCGGCGGAGTTGGTTTGCCCCAATTATTGGTTAAAGGCAATGGCCGCCCCAACGATACGGATGGGTTCCAGGTGTTTTTCTCGGCGGGCAGCATTGACCAGAATTGGGAGGCTTACGCCATTGACCTGGACGGCGGTAACCTGGTTAATATTTCCAACAACCCCACCGCCCAGGATGGGCTGCCCACGGTTTCCCCCGACGGCAACTGGGTGGCCTTTTTGTCTGACCGGGACGGCAAATGGGGCATCTGGATTGTGCCGCGCAGCGGCGGCGAGCCGGCCAAAATTGTGGATTACAGCGCCATCAATACCAGCCCCATGCTGTGGGGCCAGGGCGACCGCCATTGGACCTTTGACCGGCTCAGCTGGGGGCCGTAAGCAAACCGGCTCAGGCGTGCAGGGTGCCGTCGGGCATAATGGCTCCGGCCAGGTTGACCCTTTCCACGTTGGCCTCGCTTAAATTTATGCCTTCCAGGCTGGCCTGGCTCAAATCACTTTGACTGACCACCGCCCCGCTTAAGTTCACTTTTACCAGAATTGCCTGGCTCAAATTGGCTTGTTGTAAAACCGCGCCGCTTAAATTAGCTCCGCTGAGATTGGCTTCTTTGAGGTCAGTTTGCTTTAGAATAGCCCCGCTCAGATTTGCGCCCTGCAATTTAGCCCCGTGCAACGTGGCCTTGCTCAAATCTGCGCCGCGCAGATTGGCCCCACTTAAATTGGCTTCCTTGAGATTGGCCCCATCCAGATTGGCCCCCGCCAGGTGAGACGTTACCAAATTGGCGCCCTGAAGATTGGCCCCAACCAGGCTGATTTTGGTCAGGTCAAGGCCCTGTAAATTGGCCTGGCTCAAGTCGGCTTGGCTGAAATCTTGCCCCTTGACCGTTTGATTGGCGATTTGCCAGACCAAACGCCATTTGGGATCAAGCTGCGTGGTCTCATCAATCTCGGCCTGCTGTAAATAGGTTCCGCGCAGGTCGGCCTGGCCAAGATCAGTGCCCCTCAAATCAGTGCCCATGCAAAACGCATCGTGCAAATTGGCCCCGCTGAGATTGGCCCGGTTGAGGTTGGCCCCGCTCAAATAAGCCCAACTCAAATCAGTTTTGCTCAGGTTGGCTCCGGCCAAGTTGGCCCCCTGTAAGCGGGCGCCACTCAGGGTCGCCCCTTGCAGATTGGCCCCGCTCAAATCAACCCCGTCCAGATCGGCCCGGTTGAGGTAGACCCCTTGAAAAAATCTTTCGCCATTTTTGTAAAGAGCGATCAGTGCTTGGGCATCCATAGGCTGCTCCTATTTTATGACCTGCCCTTCGATTGTACAACAATCAAGGCCGACTTTCAACCGGGCCATTGGTCACATTCTCCCCAGGCCCTAAAAGTCTTGGTATTATGTCAAAAAAAATATCCAAACTTCCCCCATCCGTTATTTTCGGTTATAATTCAACTGTCAAACTCCGTTACTGAGGATTCTATGGCTGTTCCGGGTGAATCTGCCTACATCTATGGCCTGCACGACCGGGGTGGCGAACGCTTGATGCTGGCTAACGGCCAGGCCAGGGGCTGGGTGCTGGTTACCGAAAAATTGGGGGCCAATCCCAACGACCAAGGCGGCGGTTACTACCAGGATTTGACCGATCAGGGCTTTGGCGTGCTGGTGCGGCTCAACCACGCTTACGGCTCCGACGGCACCATTCCCCATCCCGGCAAATATCAGGATTTTGCCCAACGGGTGGCCAACTTTGTGCGCCACTCGTCCGGCGCGCACATCTGGATTATTGGCAATGAGATGAATTTGGAACGAGAGCAGCCCCGCCGTCCCGGCACTGGCCAGCCCGAACCGATTACACCCCGTCAGTATGCCGACTGTTACAGGCTTTGCCGGGAGGCCATCCACCGGCTGCCGGGTCATCAAAATGATCAGGTGATAGTGGGCGCCATTGGCCCCTGGAACGCTGAAACCTATTATGACGCTGACCCCCAAGGCAAGTATTCGGCCAACAAGATCCCCAATGGCCCCCAGGCGTTTTGGGGAGATTTTATTAAATACTTGCGGGACATCCTGTTAGCCATTGGGGCTGAAAACTGCGACGGCGTAGCCATTCATGCCTATTCCCATGGCTATCAGCCCCAACTGGTTTTTAACAATGAAAAAATGACCACCCCGCCGGAATTTAGTAAATATTTTTACAACTTCCGCACCTACCGCGATCAGATGAACGCCATTCCCTATCTGTTCAAACATCTCCCCGTTTATCTCACCGAAGCCAATGGCGATCAGGACCCTGGCGGGGTGAGATGGCCCGATGTGAATAGCGGCTGGGTTCAAAACGCTTATCGGGAAATCAATGATTGGAATCAGGCGGGCAACCAGCAAATCCGTTGTATGGTCCTGTATCGCTGGTCGCGCGATGATGAGTGGTATATTGAGGGCAAACTTGGCGTACAAAAAGATTTTAGCGAGGCAATCAAAATGGATTATCAATGGGATCCTTCTGTAGCAGCAGGCATGGCCACCACGCAGTACGATTACCGGACTCGTTTTTTCAATCACAATACCCCCACCAGCGTGCCGCCGGCCCAGACCTTGAGCGTAAACATTACGGTGCAAAACGTAGGCCGACTGACCTGGACCAGCGGCGGCAGCAATCCCTTTCGCCTGGGTTTTCAGTGGTATAACACCGCCGGCCAGATGGTCGCTTTTTCACCTGAATTTGATTTTCACAACCCCCTGCCGGCCGACACGCCCCCCGGCGAAACCGTCACCCTGCTGGCCCGGCTGCGCACGCCCGATACGCCGGGTACGTATCACCTGCGCTGGGATATGCTGCATGAGCAAGTTTCCTGGTTCACCAGCCAGGGCGATGCCGGCTTATTGGTCAGTCCGGTCACGGTCAGCCCGGGGGTGCAAATTGGGCCGACGGTTTCGGCGCAAATCCAGGATGTTAGCGCCCAATTGGCCGGCTTTCCGGCCTCGCAATACCCGCGGCGGGCGCGGACGGCCATTCGCCGCATTATTCTGCACCATACGGCCACGCCGCCCAATGTATCGGTGCAGCGCATTGCCGAGTACCAGGTCAACAATCGGGGGTTGCCCGGTATCACCTATCATTACTGCGTTACCGACCAGGGCCAGATTTACCAGACCCAACCGCTGGAAGTAGTTTCTTCACATGCCGGTAATTTTAGCAACGACAGCATTGGCGTGTGCCTGATTGGCAACTTTACCGATACCACCCCTCCCCAACAACAACTGGACGCAGCCGCAGCCCTGCTGGCCCAACTGGTAACGGAGTTTGGCATTACGGTTGACCAAATTGTTGGCTATAGCGATTTGGTCAAAACCGGCAGTCCCGGTGCCACCTGGCCTACCTGGAAGGGGCCGCTCCTGCAACAAGTGAGCAATCTCATGGCCGGCGGCGGGCCGGTGATTACGCCCACCCCCACCCCCACGCCAACCCCTACCGCCAAACCGATTGAACATTACCTGCTCTTGTGGCATCGCGGGCCGGGCAATTGGGCCGAGTGGGATTTGCGCGGAGCCATGGATTACATTGAAAAATTTGCCCCCACCATTGGCTTTTCTCTGGAAGAGGCCAAATTGGCCCGGTATGTCACCATTGTTGGCGGCACGGGCGGCGTGCCCGCCGACGCCGAACAGACCCTCCTGGCCGCCGGCTGCCAGGTTGAGCGGCTGGCCGGCCCCACCGAAACGGACACGCGCCGCCTGTTGGAGGAGTTGGCAGCGCAGGGCAAGCGGTTTAAAACCTTGCAGTAAACTCACAGCTTTTGGGCTGCCGGTTGCCGGCCGGCCTTAATACAAGGAGATTTCTGATTCCGCTACAGCCGCCAGGCTTCCTACGCTCCACTCGAAATGACATGAGCCGGGAATCCCGTACAGGTGAATTCCCTCCCTGACGATTATATGCGCCCGTCGTTTGTCGTTCGTCTTTGGTCGTTGGTCATCCCCTCTCGCCTCACGCAAATTGGCCTCATCAAAATTCCCCTGATTGGCCCGTTGACAAAGGGAGTTTCTTGCCGTATAATCTTCGGCATTGTCGTCATTTTTCAAAAAATATACGAAACTATGGATGATTTTCCGAATGTTAGACGAAATTGATCGCCAAATCGTCTCCTTGTTGCAAGAGGATGGCCGTCTTTCCAACGCAGCCCTGGCCGAAAAAGTAGGATTACCTGCCTCCACGGTTTACGAGCGGGTCAAAAAATTGGAAAAGAAGGGGATCATCAAAGGTTACATGGCCGTGGTCCGGCCCGAAGCTTTAGGCAAGCCCATTATGGCCTTTATCCGTCTGACTTTAAGTGCTGTCTCGGCGGATTATCTTGAATCAAAAAATAGCGTGAGGCATATCTGCCGGGCCGAGCCGGACGTATTGGAGTGTCATGGCGTGGCCGGTGAAGATTGTTACATTTTAAAGGTGCGGGCGGCCAGCCCGCGAGATTTGGAAAAGCTGATCGAGCGTATCCGCTGCAATGCGCAGGTTTCCAGAACAACCACCAGCATTGTGCTTTCCACGTTTAAAGAAACTACAAAGATAACGCCCGGCTTGCCGCCCGATTCCTGATCAACGGTGAAAGCAGGGGGGCAAAAATACACCGGCGCTTCAGCCATTCAGCAAGTTGCGATCCGGCGCGTTAGCGATTTAGCCAACACTGAACCGCCGCCGTAAAGAATTCACAATTAATATTTCACCCTTCACTATTTTTTGGGGAGTCAAAAATGGGGTTTAGAAATTTTCTGTGGTTGATATTTTTGGCCTGTTTGTGGGGGCCTTCTTTTTTGTTTATTAAAGTAGCCGTGGGCGATATTCCGCCCATTACTCTGGCCATGAGCCGGGTGGGGATAGCCACGTTGCTGCTCTATGCCGTTTTGCGTGGGCAGGGGAAAAATTTACCCGGTCCGGGCCGGATTTGGAAACATTTTGCCGTGGTTGGTTTTTTCTCCAATGCCCTGCCCTTTGTTCTTTTTAGTTGGGGCGAACAATACATTGATAGCGCCCTGGCTGCTATCCTTAACGGCACTACGCCTCTCTTTACCATCATCCTGGCCCACTTTTTTACTGCCGATGACCGTATGACGCCGGTAAAAGTGATGGGCACTCTGGTGGGTTTTGCCGGTCTGTCGCTGCTGATTTCGCCGTCGCTGTGGGGCGGCGTGCATGCCACCACCTGGGGCTTGTTAGCCATCACTATGGCGGCAGCCAGTTATGGCATTGGCCTGGTTTATGTGCGCCGCCATTTGCGGGGTTTGCCGCCCCTGGTTGCACCCACGGCCCAATTGGCCGTGGCCACTATTTACCTGCTGCCGCTGTCGCTGCTTATTGAAAAACCTTTCCGTCACCCCCTGCCCTCGTGGCCGGCGGTGGGATCGTTGCTGGGCCTGTCCGTTTTAGGCACGGCCATAGCCTTTATTATTTATTACCGCCTTTTAGAAAGAACCAGCGCCACCTACGTGTCTATGGTCACCTATCTGGCGCCCTCCATTGGGGTGGTCTTGGGGGTCGTTATCCTGAACGAACAATTGGGGTGGAGCGCTTATGCTGGCTGCGTATTGATTTTAGTGGGGGTGATGGTGGTCAATGAAATCTTCAAGAGTATAGGCTGGCGCCGGCCCGGCAATGTGGCGGTGAGGCCGTAAAAGCTATCGCTATTGTTTCTGGATCACCACCCAGGCTGTGTATGGCCGGTCGGTGTGGATTTCAACGGAGGCGTTGAGAGGCTGGAACATCGTTTTGATCTCGTGGGGCGCATAAAAGTGGCTGCGCATCAGGGCCAATTTTTCGGCCAGGGCAATCAGTTTGACCGGCCAGGTTTCGATGTTGGGTTCTTCAATGACCAGCCGCCCGCCGGGAGCTAACACCCGCCAGAGTTCAGCCGCCGCTTCGCGCTGATTACAAAAGTGGTGAAAAGCGTCCACTACCAAAATGCGGGCAAAACTGGCCTCGGCAAAGGGAAATAGCTCGGCGTGGGCTTGCAGGGGCGCAAGCCCCTTTTTTTGAACAGCCTTCCCCAACATCCCACTGGATATATCGGTTACCACAATTTGGCCGGCCAATCCGACCAACTCCTGGGCCACCCGGCCGGTGCCACCGCCGGCATCTAACAGGCGGCCTGCGGTGGGCAAAGCCAGGAGTGTTTTTAATCGGGTCAGGTCTTTGTGGTTAAAAACACGGTCGTAAACCGGGGCCAGCAGAGAAAAATGGTCAAAGTCCATAGTTCCTCTCTCTGGCCGCCACCGGGACCCGCACTAACTGGCCTTCTTCGTCCTCCTCCACCCGGTACAAATCATCTATGCTGTCCAGCCGGTCAATAAAGAGGATGCCCTCCAGGTGGTCTATTTCGTGATGCACCAACACGGCATCAAAATCCTCAAAAATGCGGTCAAAGGGTTTGCCATATTCATTCAAACCCTTAACCCGTAAATAATGGGGGCGGGTGGTTTCGGCAAACAGGCCGGGAAAACTGAGACAACCGTCAAAGTCTTTTTGGGGGTCGCTGGCCTCGATGATTTCGGGATTAACCAAGGCTATCGGCGGGTCCGGTTCCTGGCCGTTTTCATTACGACTGCCCAGGCGCACCACCACGATGCGTTGGTGAACGTTGATCTGCGGGGCAGCCAAACCAATGCCTTCGGGATGCACCGCCAGGGTGTCCTTTAAATCCCTGATCAATTTTTTTATCCGCCGGTTGACCACCCGCACTGGCTCGCTTTTTTTGCGCAGGGCGGTTTCATTTTTAGCGTATAATACAATGTCTCTAACAGCCATTTATTGCTCTCCCTATCACGAGTCAGGCCCCTCTACAGTTAAGCTTAACGGCTCAGTAATACGACCAACGACGAACGACCAATGACCAACTTTACTTGTTCGTCATTCGTCGCTCTTTTAGGTCAAAATGTGACCTGGCCTGAATAAACAAATATCCCAGATATTGTATCACGCTCCGGGTATGAATAGAAATTGAAGGTAATGACGCCATTGGCGGGGGATGATTTATCCACAGGGCAAGCCCGGTTGTCCACAATAATATTTAATTTATCCACAGAATGGTTGGCTTTATCCACATGGTTATTATCCCTGGTTTGCGGGCAAAGGTGAGCCTATTGGGTGGCTTGCATTGTCACCAGGCGCACGCCCTGCCGGTGCACTTGCCGGAAATTCGCTCCTTGACTGACCGCCCTGAGTACGGCCGGTATATTTTCAACCACCGAGCCGGATAAAAGGTCAACCTTATAATCAAACAAAATAGGCGAAAGAGGGGTGGTGGGGCCTAGCACTAACACCAGAGCTTCCGGGCGACAGAGGGTGATTAATTTGGCAAAGGTGTGATTGATCAAAGTTGTGCCCGTGATAGCCACCACGTCGGCCTGGGGGATCACTTCTGAGGCGGCACTGGCCGGCAGGTCCGCGCCCTGGGGAACCTGTTCTAAAACCCATAAGGTGTCTACCTGCTTCTGTAATTGGGGGATAAAGGGGAAATGCCCCACCAGGGCCACTCGTTTCCCTGCACCGTGTTGGGCAATCACTTCTGCGGCATTGCGGTCTACCCAAAGCTCCGGTTGCCGGGGCAACAGGGCGTTGAGAGTGGCCAGGCCAATGGCCGCTTCCATGGATTTTTGAGAGCAAGCCCATTCGGCCAACTCTCGAGCGCTATATTCCGTTAACCGGCCGGCATGGGACACGTCCGGCCCCTCTCGGTGATGATGGTTTTGATCACGCATTGTTGACGCCAACCCACAGCCCAACTTCCCGGCGCTATCAACCACTACCGCCGTCCAGAAGGCGCCAACGCATATTTCCTGAATCTTGCCATCCGGCAGGGTGTTAATCAAATCTTCTATAAGCCCCATGTCTAACTGCCCGCCATTCCTCTAAAATTCACTGTTGTTGACTTTGAATGATAAACTTCAACGGTGTCTGTGTCAAATATTGTTGATACGTTCTCCCCAATTTAGCTCCAAATAAACAAGCGTGTTAAAATATCTCAGCCGGTTGGTTGTAATTAGCCTGCCTCGTTCAGTTTGAATAAATGCTGCGTACACTGTCTTCCGTCTACGCAACACGTCTTAAAAAACACCCGGCAGAATTACGCACAATGGGTCGTTATCTTTGCCGGTTTTTATGAAAAAGGAGCACACCATGGTTGACGTCCAAGAACAGATCGAGCGCCGCCGCAAACGCGCTACTGAAGATATTGCCGCTATTGAAAACAAAGGCAGCCAGCCCGTTTATAGCCTTTTTGACGTGACCTCACAATCCAAACAAACCTACCGGGTTCAGATTCGCTCTTTAACGGATTTGCTCAATAGTTGCTCCTGCGCCGATTATAAAACCAACTTGTTGGGCACTTGTAAGCATATCGAAGCGGTCCTGCTCCACCTCAAAGAGAATCTGGGCGATCAGTGGGACGCAGTAGCCGCCCAACGGCCGCCTGTATCCCAAATTTTTCTGCACCACGCCGAAGAAACCACCGTGCGGATCACCCTCCCCCTGCCGGAAAAATCAGCCTTGCGCGAAACCCTGCATCGTTATTTTGACGCCGACGGTCTGCTCACCGGCTCGGTCACCAAAACCCTACCCGCCCTGCTGCAAGACATCGAGGCTCTGTCCGCCGCGCAACGCGACTCTATTCAAATCACGCCCGAAGTATACAGTTATTTAGAGCGCCTGCAAGACATTGAGGCCATTCAACGCCAGAAAGAATGGTTCACAGAGCAAATCGAGCGTGGCCAGCGTTCCCTCAATCTGCTTTCCACGCCCCTTTATCCTTACCAGGAGCAGGGCGCTATGCACCTGGCTTTTGGCCGCCGGGCCATGCTGGCCGACGATATGGGCTTGGGTAAAACCGTGCAGGCCATCGCCGCCAGCAGCCTGCTCAACCAATTGCGCGACATCCAGCGAGTGTTGGTTGTTTGTCCTGCCTCGCTCAAACACCAGTGGGCGCGCGAGATCAAACGATTCACCTCTTTTCCCGCGGAGGTCATCGAAGGCGACCTGACCACCCGCCGCAACTCCTACCACAACCCGGCTTTCTTTAACATCATCAATTACGAATTGGTGCTGCGCGACGAGGAAGACCTGCGCAGCCTGCGGCCCGATCTCATCATCCTTGACGAAGCCCAGCGCATTAAAAACTGGCGCACCAAAACTGCCGACGCCGTCAAACGTTTGCGCAGCCCCTACGCTTTTGTGTTGACCGGCACGCCGTTGGAAAACCGGCTGGACGAACTCTACAGTATTTTCCAATTTATTGACCCCAACATCCTTGGCCCGTTGTGGCGGTTCAATCAACGTTTTTTCCAGGTAGAGCGTCGCTCCTCCGGTTCCTACAAAGTGCTGGGCTACAAAAATTTGGAAGAACTGCGCCATGAAATCTCGCCCTATGTGCTGCGCCGGGTGCGGGATGAAGTGTTGAAAGACCTGCCGGAACGGATTGACAGCAACTTTTTTGTGCCCATGACCGACCCCCAGTGGAAAGCCTACGACGAATACCGTAACACCGTGGCCAAACTCATTGCCACCGCCCGCCGCCGGCCCTTAACGCCCAAAGAGCACCAAATCCTGCTTGGCGCGCTGGTCAAAATGCGCCTCATCTGCAACGCCCTGGCCCTGCATGATCCTCACCTGCCGGAAAAAGAGCGCGAAAAAACCTCGCCCAAGCTGCAAGAATTGGCAGAAATCCTCGACGACGAAGTGGCCAATAACGGTCACAAGGCCATCCTCTTCAGCCAGTGGACCACCATGCTCCACCTGACCTATCCCGTGCTGAACCGGCTCAATCTGGGCCACGTGACCCTCAGCGGTGACGTGCCCACGCCCAAACGCGGCGCGCTGATTGAACGTTTTTTTAACGACGACCAGTGCAAAGTATTCCTCTCAACTGATGCCGGCGGTGTGGGCCTGAATTTGCAGGCGGCCAGCCTGGTCGTCAATCTTGATTTGCCCTGGAATCCGGCGGTGCTCGACCAGCGCATTGCCCGCGCCCATCGCCACGGCCAGCCGCATACGGTCAACGTCATCAACTTGGTGGCCAAAGGCACCATCGAGGAGCGCATGCTCGATACCCTGGCCGCCAAACGTGACGTTTTTGCCGGAGTTTTTGGCAGCGAAGAAGCGCCCGATTCCATCACCTTCCACGATACCGGCCAGAGTTTGATGCAAAAGCTGGATGAAATGTTGGGCGCGCCGCCGGTGGAAGTGAAGGTGGACCTGGCGCCCAAGGCCGCGCCGGAGCCGGCAGCCACGCCAACCCTGCGCGCCTTTGCCGATTTACTGGTGGGCCATTTCCCTGGCCGGATTATGCTGGTGCGCCGCGCGCCTCACCTCCCCGGCGCTCAAGCCAACGGCAACATTTTGGTGGTGGTTGACAAAACCCCTGCCGATTTGCGGCCCCAGATTGAGAAACTGTTAACCCAACATTTCAGCGCAGACGAGTCGACCACAATCCCCGGCCTGCACCTGATGGAACAAGAAGGTTATCGCGCCTTGTTGGCCCTTACCGGCGGAGCCATCGAACAGCCCGGCCCCCAGGCCGAAGGCGATCTCTACCGCGCCCCCTCTATGCCCGCCCCGGCTGCCGTCCGCGAAGCCGATACCCGCCGCCTGCAAAAAGCCCGCGAAGGTCTGGATACCGCCGGCAAACGCCTGCAACTGGCCCGGGTGGTGTTGCAAGGCGGTTTTCCAGAAGAAGTGATGCGCCCCATCCACCAGGCCCTGGGTTGGGCTTTGACCGCTCATTTGACCCTGGTTAAAGACCGCGAACCCGGCCCCGAGCTGCCTTCGCCGCGCCTGGTGCAAGCTGAATTGGTGGAAAGCAAACGGATTGACGAAAGCCTGGCTGCCCGCCTGGCCCATGTCCGCGAATTGACCGCGCCGCCCGGCGACGAGGAAGAAGCTCCGCCGCCTTCAATTGAAACCGCCGAAAACCTGATTGAGACGGTACAGGATTTGGTCAACAAAGGTTACGAGTTGGTGGCGGAGGCGGGATTGTGATTTGAGAGTTTATTGCTTTGGCCAGGACCCCTTCCGACCAATGACAAACGACCAACGACGAACGGTAAAAATTGGTCATTGTTCGTTCGTCAGAATGATCGTTCGTCGTTGGTCATTGGTCGTCTGTTTATGGCGTCATTTGGCTTGAGCGGTGAGTAGTTACTTTAAAGATTGATTACTGATGACGATCCACCTTTACCTGGCCCCGGCCGGACGCGGCAAAACCGCCTATACCCTGGAGCGTATCCGCCAGGTTCGCGTTGCTGACCCCCTGACCTCTATTGAGGTTATCCTCCCCAACCAGGCCCAGGTAAACGCCTTCCGCTACCGCTTGAGCGCCGCTGGGGGTGCCCTGGGCGTGCAGTTACAAACCTTTTACGGCCTCTACGCCGAAATATTGGCCTGGGCCGGTAAACTGGAGCCATGCCTGCCCGAACCCGTGCAATATCACCTGTTGCGCAGCATCGTCACCCGGCTTACCGATGAAGGCCGTTTGTCTTATTATGCCCCCCTACGCGATAAACCGGGTTTTGTAGTGACCCTGCGCTCGTTGGTGGAAGAACTCAAACGGGCCGGCATCCGGCGGGAGGCGTTCCGCCAGGCCATCCAATCGCTGCCCCATCAGCAACCCCGCCTCACCGAATTGGCCGACATATACGCCATCTACCAGGATTGGCTGCTCGATTACCGCTGGGCCGACACGGAAGGCCGGGGCTGGCTGGCCGCCCTGGCCCTGGAACGCCAGCCCGATTTAGGACGCCACCTGCGCTTGCTCATTGTTGACGGCTTTGACGAATTTAATCCCACCCAGTTAGACGTGCTCAAATCTTTGGCCCAACGCGCCGCCGAAACCATCATCACCTTAACCGGCGACCCGGCCACAGCTTTCGCCTCCGCCGGAACCGCTGCCCGCCCGGCTTTGCGCCGTTTTACCCGGGCCTTGCAAGCCGTCAGCGAAGCCTTAAAACTTGAGCCGGAACCGCTGCCCCAAGAATCTGTTTCACCGTCTCCGGCTGCGCTGACCCACCTGGAAGCGAACCTTTTTAATCCTCACGCCGCCCCCTTAAAAGCAGAACTTGCCCAGACAAGCGTCACCTTTGTCGAAGCCCAAAATCGAGCCGAAGAAACCCGCGCCGCCCTGCGTTGGCTGAAGGCCCGCCTGGTCAGAGACCGGCTGGCCCCCGCCGATGTGGCCCTGATTGCCCGTGATTTGACCCCTTACTCTCCCTTTATTGAGGAGGTAGCGGCTGAATTTGGTTTGACCCTGCGTCTCCGGGAGCGTTTGAACCTGGCCGCCAATCCCGCAGTGGCGGCGCTGCTCTCGTTGTTGGCGCTGCCTGCCCAAAGTGATAGTCTTGACGGTAATTGGCCTCGTCGTCGGATGGTTGACGCCTGGCGCAGCCCCTATTTTGAAAACCTGGCCCCCGGCGTGGGAACTCCCCATGCCGACCATCTCGACGTTGTCGCCCGGCGGGGATTGGTGATCCGAGGCCTTGATCAATGGCGGGAAGCTTTGCAAGCGCAAGTGTCTAAACACTCAAACCTTGAAGCGCGAGACGACGAAGATGCCCTTTCCGCCGGTCAGCTTCTCCACACCCAAGCCCTGGCTTTGCAACAGGCTTTTGAGGCCTTTGTGGGCCGTCTCACGCCGCCCCCCCAAACCACCCTGCGCCGGTACGCCGCTTTTGTGGAAAACCTCATCGGCGATGACCCAAAATTGGAAATTGATACCCTCTCTCCCTCAAAAGGAGAAGCAAAAAGTCTTGGTCTCGTCAACCGCGCCAGGGCCGTATCAGCCACAGCCTTCCGTGATATTGCGGCTCTGCGCGCTTTCAAAGATGCGCTGCGCGGCTTGGTGCTGGCCGAAGCGTCGTTGCGCCAGAGTTCATCCTCTCCCAGCCCGCCTGAGATCACATATGATCAATTTTACCAGGAACTGCAAGGCGCGGTTCAGGGCGCTACCTACGCCCTGCCCCCGCCCGACCCCCCGGAGGCGGCCCTGCCGGTGCTGTCGGCGTTGGACGCGCGGGGATTATCGTTCAAGGCCGTGGCGTTGCTTGGCCTGGCCGAAGGCGAATTTCCCCGGCCCGAACGGGAAGACATTTTGCTGCGCGAAGAAGATCGCCGCGCCCTGCGCCTGGCCGGCCTGTCTGCGCTGGAAAATCGCCTGCGAGGCGATGAGATCACCCTTTTTTACCAGGCCGTGACCCGCGCCCGGGAAAAGCTGTTCCTCTGCCGCCCCTACCTGGCCGACGACGGCCAACCGTGGGAGCCGTCGCCCTATTGGTCGCAAGTGTACGGCTTGTTTGACCAACCGCCGCCGGAACACATCCGGCCGGAAGCCCCGCCGGGTTTAAGCGAGTCGGCCTCGCCGCAAGAGTTTGTGCAGGGCGGTTTGGTGGCCCAACTTGAACCGGCCGAGTTTGACCAGGGTGAGCAGAAATTAGCCGCCGCCGCCGCCCGAACCGTTCAGGGGGTGGCTGTGCTGCAAACCCGCCTGGCCGTTGCACCGCAAGGTCCTTTTGAGGGGGATTTGTCTGCTTTGTCCAACCGGCTCACGGCTGTTTACGGCCCTGAACACGTGTGGAGCGCTACCCGTTTGGAGGCCTATGGCCTTTGCCCGCACCATTTTTGGCTATGGTTAGATTTGGGCCTGGAATTGCGCCGGGCGCCGGCCGAGGGCTTCGACGTGTTCATCCTGGGCAGTATGTACCACGAGATTTTGGAAGAGGTCTACCGCCGGGTCGCCGATACTCCGGCGGATAGTGAACATTTACTGGACCTGTTGCCTGCGGTGGCCCAAGAAATTTTTGATAAAGCTCCGGCTGTATACGGTTTCCGGCCCACAGCTTTGTGGGCCGTGCAGCGGCGCGAATTGGAACAAATCATGGCCAAAACCCTGGCCGCTTTGGCCGAAGTGACCGCCCTCAATACGCCGTTGGCCCAGGAGCAGACCTTTGGCCTGAAAGATGAACCGCCTTTGGTGGTTCAACGTGACGGAGATGAGTTTAGAGTGCGCGGTTTCATTGACCGGATAGACCAAACCGCCGATGGCCGTTTGTGTATCATTGATTACAAATCAGGCGCTACCCCCATCGTTGCCCGTGACCTGGTGGAGGGGCGTCGTTTACAAATTGCCTTTTATGCCCTAGCTGCTCGCCAGGCGCTGCACCTGGGCGACATTGCCGATGGTTTTTACTGGCACATCGGCTCGGCCAAAGCCAGCAGCCTCAAGCTTGAAAAATTTGAGGGCGGCGTGGCCGGGGCGCTCAACACAGCCATCAATCATGCTTTTAAGCATATCGCCGGAGTGCGGGCCGGTTGGTTTGCGCCCTTGCCGCCGCCCGCCGGTTGTCCCGGCCACTGTCCGGGAGTTAAATTTTGTTGGCAGTATCAGGCCAAAGGCTGGTAGATAATGGCGACGAAAGATAATTCTTCCATTCTCTCCCTCTTTCAACTCACCAACGACCAACTGGCCGCAACCACGGCCCGCGACACAGCTATCTCCGTTACTGCCGGGGCGGGGTCGGGCAAAACGCGGGCCCTGGTGGGACGCTATCTTTCTCTGTTGGAGTCGAAATTTCCGCTGCGCTCTCTGGTGGCCATCACCTTCACCGACAAAGCTGCCCGCGAAATGCGTAACCGGGTGCGCGGCCTCACCGCGCAGTGGTTGGCGCAGGCAGAAGCGACCCCTGACCGGCAGTTGTGGCAAGAAGTATTCAGCGCCCTGGACTCGGCCCGCATTAGCACTATTCACGGCCTATGCGCCGTCATTCTGCGCACCCACCCCGTTGAGGCCGGTCTTGACCCAGGCTTTGTCGTGCTGGACGAGGGTCAAAGCGCCCTCTGGCAGGCGCACGCGGTGGAAGAGGGGTTGGCCTGGGTGACCACTCAGCCGGAAGTGGCGCAGTTGTTCAGTTTTTTCCAGGAAGGGCAACTGCGTGATTTGTTGGCGGAATTGCTGGCGCGTCGTCTGGATGCCGAATCCACCCTGGCCGCAAAACCGGATGATCAACTTCTGGCAGAGTGGTCCGCCGTATTGAACCATTGGTTGGCCATCCGCCTGGCCTGGCCCGCCTGGTCAGAATCCCTACGAACGCTGGCTGCCTTACAGTCCCAAAATGAGGATGACAAACTGGAGGTCGCCCGTCGGGCGGTGCTGGCCTGTTGGGACCGGGCCGCTCAAGCCCAGGCCAATCGGGACTGGCCGGTTGTATTTGAGGCGTTGGTGGCCCTGCGAGGTGCCGTTTCCACCGGCGGGCAAAAAGGCAACTGGGCGGCAGCCGATCTTGAGGCGGCGCGAGAAGCTATGCGCGCCCTGCGCGACCATTTTGACCAGGTGATCGGTCGCCTGGTTGACCCCAAAAAACCGCCGAGCTGGGCGCTTGACATGCAGGCCGCCGCCCTGCTGCCCCTGGTGCGGCGTTTGTTTGAGTACACATGCGCCGTTTACCGGGGCTACAAAAACAATGCCCAGGCCCTTGATTTTGACGACCTGGAGCAGATGACCGTTCGCTTATTAGTCGGCCATGAATCTGTCCGCGCTCGCTGGCAACAGGAGATTCAGGCCGTGCTGCTGGTGGACGAATTCCAGGATACCAACCAACGCCAGCGGGAGATTGTGTACGCCCTGGCCGGTTTTGAGCCGGCTGAAACCGCAGTGCCTGCTCAAAATGGGGAGGGGGCGAAAAAAAGGAATAGACAAGTACTATCTCCCAACTCTCCTATCTCCCAGTCTTCCCTGTTCGTGGTTGGCGACGCCAAACAATCCATCTATAGGTTTCGCGGTGCGGACGTGGCCGTTTTTCGTCAGGTGCAAACGGATATTCAGGCGGCAGGGGGCGCTCTTATTAATTTTGACCTGACCTTCCGGGCGCACAGCGCCCTGGTTGGCCTGACCAACGTGCTTTTGTCGCCCCTGATGCTCGCCGAAGATGACCCCGTCCGCCCCTTTGAGGTGCCCTTTGCCCCGCTGGTCGCCTTTCGCCAGGAGCCGCGCCAGGGTATAAAATCCCCTTATCTTGAATTTCAACTTGGCCTGGGTGCGGACAAAAATGAAGGTCGGCGGGCCGCCGCTGTTGGCCTGGCGGATCATTTGCATAAACTGCATGCTGCCGGCCAAATCTACTGGCAGGACGTGGCTCTGCTCTTCCGGGCCAGTACGGCCTTTGGCGTGTATGAAGACGCCCTGGAGCAGGTGGGCATTCCTTTTGTGACCATTGCCGGGCGCGGTTTTTACAACCGGCCGGAAGTACGCGATTTACTCAATGCCCTGGCCGCAATCGCCGATCCCACCGACGACCTGGCCCTGGCCGGGTTGCTTCGTTCGCCCGCCATTGGCCTTAGCGATGCGGCCCTTTATCAATTGCGTTGGGCCGAAGACAATACCCGCCGTTCTTTTTGGCCGGCTTTACACAATGGCCAGGCGCTGGCCGCGTTGGCTAAAGATGAACAACAGCGAGCTGCTTTTGCCTGCCGGATGATTGGCGCCTTGCACGCCCAGGTGGGACGGGTCTCGGTGGCCCAGGTGCTCAAACGTTTTTTGGATGAAACGCATTACCGGGCCATTCTGCGGCTGGTTCCCGGCGGAGAGCGGTTGCGCCGAAATGTTGACAAACTGCTGGCCGACGCCCACCGCAGCGAAGTGGTCAATATTTCCGAATTTTTGGAATATCTTGAGGCGCTAAGCGACGTTGGCGCGCGGGAGAGCGAGGCTCCTACCGAAGCGGGTGGTGCTGTGCAATTGATGACCATTCACAAAGCCAAAGGTCTGGAGTTCCCGGTGGTGGTGTTGGCCGATGCCGGCTATACCGGCGGTTTTCACGCCATACCCTTTTACCTGGATCAGGAATTGGGGCTGGCCCTAAACCTGGCCAATGCCGAAACCCAACCGGCTATCTTTCGCCTGGCCAGTTACCGCGAGGCGGAACAAAAGGCAGCCGAGGAACGGCGGTTGCTCTACGTGGCTGTCACGCGGGCCCAGGAAAAGATTATTGTTTCCGGCAATGTAAAATTGAGTACGGCCAAACAAACTGCCGTTCAACTTCAAGGCAGCGGCTGGCTGGCCGACCTGGCCGGGGTCGTTGGCCTGAATGAAATACAGTTGGCCGAACCGCCCGCCGCCGCCCAAACTATCTCCCTGGCCTGGCAAAACGGCGCGGTGGGTTGTACCGTTTATCCTCCTCCCAAAAACATCGGCCTGGTTTTGTCTGAAGACCGTTCTCCGGTTCCTGTCTCCCGGCCGCTGTCCCTTGATCTCTTGGCGCCCTTAACTTTACCCCCTTCTGCCGAGTTGGATGAAAAACTTCAGGAATGGGAGAGTGACCCTCCTCCCCGGGTTTGGCGGGTGGTGCCGGACAGTGAATACGATGTGCCGGCCTGGGTGGTCGGCAGCCTTACCCATATTGCCCTGCGTTACTGGCATTTTCCCGATGCAGAGGATTTTCCCGATTTCTTGCGTCCCTTTGCCCTGGATGCCGGGCTGACCGATCCGGTCAGCATTGAGACAGCCTTAAAACGGACCGCCAGATTGTTGGCCCGTTTTCAAGCGCATCCACTCTACCAACAATTAGCCGTGGCCGAACGTCATCACGAAGTGCCCTACAACCTGATGCTGGAGGGGCAATTACACAGCGGCATCATAGACCTGTTGTTCCGCACCGCGCCCGATACTCCCTGGACGATTGTTGAATTCAAAACAGACCGGCTGCCCCCAAAGGTCAATCTGCAAACATACATTGCTGAAAAGGGTTACGACCGGCAGGTCCAGGCTTATCGCCAGGCTGTTGCCCAACAACTGGGCAGCGAACCCCAGGTTTTATTGGTTTTTTTGAATGTGGAACAATCGGTCCAAACATTGTTGTTGCCCTAAACGTTGACAGTCCTGATTTGTGGGCTATACTCACCTTAAGCGTCAAAAACACCGGCCTATTGTTACAGATAAAAGTCATTCACGATTTTTTGAGGAGGCAAAAAAATGACCATAAAATACACCTGGATTGGACACGGAACTCATAATTTGGAAATTGGTGGCAAACAAATTCTGATTGATCCTTTTTTCACCGATAACCCAACAACCGATGTATCTCCCGGCACGGTAAAGGCGGATTACATTTTGGCGTCCCACGGCCATGGCGACCATGTGGCTGATTTGGTCCCTATTGCCAAACGCACCGGGGCCAAAGTGATTGCCAATGCCGAGATTGCCGGTTGGCTGAAGGGTAAACAGGGCCTGCCCGCCGGCCAGGTGCATGGGCAGCATATTGGCGGGGGGTATCAACACGAATTTGGCTACGTTAAATTGACCATTGCCCATCACGGCTCCGGCCTGCCGGATGGCAGCTACGGCGGCAACCCGGCCGGTTTCCTGATTACGGCGGAAGGCAAAAAGATTTACCTGGCCTGCGACACCGGCCTTTTTGGCGACATGCAGCTTTACGGCCAGGAAGGCGTTGACCTGTTTGTGCTGCCTATTGGCGATAATTTTACAATGGGCCCGGATGATGCGTTGAAGGCCGTCAAATTGGTTAAGCCCAAAATGGCTGTGCCTACCCATTACAATAGCTGGCCCGTGATTGAGCAAGACGCCGAGGCCTGGGCCAAGCGGGTTGAAGCCGAGACTGATACCAAAGTGTTCGTGTTGTCGCCCGGCGGTTCGCTGAACTTGTAGCCAACAAAAATTTATCCCTTGTTTGAGGGGTATCCCAGATTTTTGGCTATTTGTAGAGACAGGACATTATCCTGTCTCTGCAGACCAAAAAATTGAGACAGACCCCCTTATTTGTTATTCATTGACACCCCTTTCTGCCGAGAGTACAATATCCTAACAGAAAGGGGTGATTTTATAATGACATTCTCTTCATCGCAGCAAGCCACGCTGCAAGAGGTTCTTGATACCGCCACGGTTGAGGGCGAACTCTACGAAAAGCTGGCAGACGATAAAGTCCGTTGTTTTGCCTGTGGACATCGCTGCGTGATCTTTCCGGGCCGCCGGGGTATTTGCCAGGTGCGCTACAATGAAGGTGGCGTACTGCGCGTGCCCTTTGGTTATGCCGCCGGCGTGCAAAGCGACCCCGTGGAAAAGAAACCCTTCTTCCACGCCATGCCCAGCAGTAATGCCTTAACCTTTGGCATGCTCGGCTGCGATTTGCAGTGCGGCTACTGCCAGAACTGGGTTACCAGCCAGGCCCTGCGCGATAAAGCCGCCGGAGTCGCGCCAACTCAGGTTACGGCTGAAAGCCTGGTGCAATCCGCCCAACGCACAGAGGCGCGGCTGGTAGTGAGCAGTTACAATGAACCGCTCATTACCGCGGAATGGGCGGTGGAGGTTTTTAAGCAGGCCAAAGCCGTTGGCCTGGTAACCGGCTTTGTCTCCAACGGTCACGGCACCCCGGAGGTGTTGACTTACCTCAAACCCTACACCGATTGTTACAAAGTTGATCTCAAGTCTATGCGCCAGGAAAACTACCGCGAGTTGGGCGGGCAGCTCAAACACGTGCTGTGGACGATTGAAGAACTCTACCGGCGCGATTTTTGGCTGGAAGTGCTGACCCTGCTTGTGCCGGGTTTCAACGACTCCACCGAGGAGTTGTGGGAAACCGCCCGTTTTATTGCGGGAGTGTCGCCGGAGATTCCCTGGCATGTGACCGCTTTCCATAAGAATTACAAGATGACCGAACCGGATAACACCACCTCGGCCATGCTTATTCGTGCTGTTGAAATTGGGGTGGAGGCGGGCCTGCACTACGTTTACGCCGGCAACCGGCCCGGCGAGGTGGGCAATTGGGAAAATACTTATTGCCCCAAATGTCAAACGCTCTTGGTTGAGCGTTATGGATTTGTCGTTTTGAGCTATCATCTGACCGATGAGGGCGCGTGTCCAAAATGTAACCACCCTATCCCCGGCATCTGGCCCCGGTCTGCCCATAAGGTTCAAACCGGTTCCCCCGCCGCTATTTTTTCACGGCGGCCAATAAGAGTGAGGATTTAGATGCAGCCATTACAACTGGTCAAAATTCAACAGCATTTTGAATGCCCGGTTATTGCGGATATACCGGCTACTCTCACCGCTGAGCTGAGCCGGATAGAACCCTTGATTCACCCGAATACCAGTATTGCCCTGGCCGTGGGTAGCCGGGGCATCGCCGGTATCGCCGAAATTGTCAGAACAACGGCTGATTTTATCAAAAGTCGGGGCGGTCTGCCCTTTATCATCCCGGCAATGGGCAGTCACGGGGGGGCTACGGCTGAAGGACAGATAGAGATTTTGGCCAGTTATGGTATCACCACGGCAGCGATGGATGCGCCTATCCGCTCGTCAATGGAAACCGTAGAGTTAACCAAAAACGATAGCCCTAATCGTGTTTTTATGGGCCGTTACGCCTATGAAGCAGATGGCGTTATCCTCATCAATCGGATCAAACCCCACACCGATTATCATGGTCTTTATGAAAGCGGCCTGGCCAAAATGTGCGTGATTGGCCTGGGCAAACATGCCCAGGCTCTGGAAATTCACAGTTTTGGCGTTTATGGTCTGCGGGAATTGATTCCATTAACGGCCAAACAGATTCTGGCCACCGGCAAAATTATAGCCGGGATTGCCCTGGTGGAAAACGCTTACGATAAAACAATGGTGATCAACGTTCTCAAAGCTGACGAAATAATGGTTGAAGAACCCAAATTGTTGGAAACGGCCAGGGCCAACATGCCTAAATTGCCGGTTGACAAAATTGATATTTTGATGGTTGACCGGCTGGGCAAGAATATCAGCGGCGTGGGACTTGATCCCAACATCATCGGCCGTATCAAAATAAGGGGTGAAGCAGAGCCGGATCGGCCCCTAATCAAATCAATCATGGTCAGTGATCTGACCGAAGAGACGCACGGTAACGCCTTGGGCCTAGGATTGGCCGATGTGATCACCCAAAGACTGTTCAATAAAATTGATTTGGCGGCCACTTATGAGAATATCGTTACCAGTTCCTTTCTGGAAAGGGGCAAAATCCCCTTGATTGCTCAAAATGATGGGCAGGCCTATGCCTGGGCGCGCCGGGGTTGTGGTTTGATCCCGGAGGGGCAGGAGCGGGTTATCCGTATTCAGGATACGCTGCACCTGGACCAAGTTTATGTATCAAAAGCTGTTCTGGCCGAGATAATTTCCCGGCCTGACCTTGAAGTGAGCGGCGAGCCGGTTGATATGTTTGATAGCCACGGGAAAATGCTTGCTTTTTAGGATGGGCCATCGTTTGGGATACACCAAGCCCCTCCTGGGCTGGCATCAAATAAGGAGGTTTTTATGTGGCATTTAACCCGTACTTCCTCGGAGACCAGAGCGGCTTTTACCGCCGGCACAACCGAATTGTTACAATCTACCTTGCGTAATCTTATTCTCATTACGGGGGGTGTCTATCTGACCTGGTATTATATGGTTTTTGGCGGGAACTTTTCTATCGAACTCTACCGGGCTTTTTTCCCCATAACCGTTGTGATTCTGTTAACCTGCGCTCTTTCTCTCTGGTTACTGCCAAAACAACTCTTGGTGGCCGAGACTGTTTGGCTGGTTGGCCTGGCCATTTCAATTATGCTGGCTATATATGCTTCTCGGCAGCCAGAGGTTGTTTTTTTATATGCGCTGCTGCCCTTGATGGCTGTGCTTATTGTGGGTTGGCCGGCGGGGTTGATTGTGGAAGGTTTGGTGATAGGGTTAGTGGCATGGTTTGTTTATGGCCCGGAGGTGCCCCTGCTGCGCCCCGGTTATGGCCTGGCCACGATTGTTGGCGGAGCCTTTACCGGCCTCCTGGGCTGGGCCACCACCCATACCCTCCTGACGGTGACTCAGTGGTCTCTTTTTAATTTTAGACAGGCCCAGGAAAGAATGGAGGAGATTCGGGAACGGCAGGTGGAACTCAAGCAGGCTCAGGATGATTTGCTCTTGGCCAACCAGGAATTGGCCAGATTGTCCGACCGGCTCAAGGCTCTGAATCAGGTTGCCCAGGAGGCCCGCCGGGCCAAAGAAGAGTTTGTGGCCAATGTGAGTCACGAACTGCGTACTCCCTTGCACATGATTATTGGTTTTGCCGAAATGATTACCCAGTCTCCCCAGGTTTACGGCGACAGTTTGCCGCCCGCGCTCCTGGCCGACATCACTGCCATCCAGCGTAACAGCCAGCAATTGGTGAGACTGGTGGATGATGTGCTTGATCTTAGCCAGGTTGAGGCCGGGCGGATGGCCCTGAGCAAAGAATGGGTCAACATTTCTGAGATTGTGGATGCGGCCACGTTGGCCGTACACGCCCTTTTTAAATCCAAGAGACTTTATCTGGAGACGGAAATTCCGCCAGACCTGCCCCCGATGTTCTGCGATGGCACCCGCGTCCGTCAGGTCATCATCAACTTGCTCAGCAATGCCGGGCGTTTCACCGATCAAGGCGGAGTGCGGGTAAAGGTTTGGCGAGAGACAAATGATATTTTGATGAGTGTAATTGATACAGGCCCCGGCATTGCTCCCGAGGACCAGCAAAAACTTTTTGAACCTTTTCAGCAGCTTGATGGCTCTCTTCGGCGCCGGCATGGCGGCAGTGGTTTGGGATTGAGTATCAGTAAACGATTTGTAGAAATGCACAAGGGCAAGATGTGGTTAGAGAGTGAAGTGGGTCGGGGCACCACTATCACTTTCAGCCTTCCCCTGGAAGCGCGTCCTCCCCTTCAGACCAGCACGGATGCAAAACGTTGGTTCAATCCTTACGAGCAATATGAAGCCCGTGACTGGTGGCCCAAGGTGCCTGTACCCAAGTTAATTCCCCGGTTTGTGCTCTTGGATACGGGGAATACACTGCAACGTTTGTTTACTCGATATCTGGATGACGTTGAAATTTGTCCGGTGAGAGATCTGGAAGAGGCCATTAAGGAGATAACCCATTCCCCGGCGCAGGCACTTATTGTGAATACGCCTTCGCTCAAGCAAGGACCAATCCCCCTGGATCAGTTGAATAACCTTCCTTTTGGCACCCCTATCCTGGCTTGTTGGGTACCCGGTGAAGATGAAGTGGCGCAACGATTGGGGGTAGTGCGCTACCTGGTTAAACCAGTCACCCGCGAGATATTGTTCTCAACGTTAGCAGACCTGAGTGACGAGATCAAGGATGTGTTGCTGGTAGATGACTCCCGCGAGGTGCTCCAGCTCTTTGCCCGGATGTTTTCTGCAACAGACCATAGCTACCGCGTTTTGCGAGCCACGGATGGACAACAGGCCCTTGAATTGTTACGTAAAAGACGGCCCGATGTGATGCTCCTGGATTTGATTATGCCGGGTATGGACGGTTTGGAGGTGTTAGAGGAGAAAAGTCAAGATCCAACCATTTATGACATTCCGGTGATAGTGATTTCTTCCAGAGATCCCACCGGCGAGGCCATTGTGAGCGACCGGCTGACCATCACCCGAAGTGGCGGGCTGTCGGTGCGAAGATTACTGGCCTGTATTCAGGCTATCAGCGAGGTTCTGTCCCCTTCATTTCGATTTGGCGCTCAAGCGCAGCCAGAAAAGCCTGCCGCTGAACCGGCTTGGGAATAAACGCATCGGCTCCCAGAGAGAGGGCCAATTCTTCTTGAGCCAAGATGGTGCAAACGATGATGGGCGTGTGCTCTGCCGCCGGGTGTTGTCGCAGCCGTCCCAACAGTTCCCAGCCATCAATTTGAGGCATCATTACATCTAACACAATGATTTGCGGCTGCAACTGTTCAACCAGGTTTAACGCTTGTTCCGGATCTTGCGTACTCACCAGCCGGTATCGGCTGCCTGTGGTGTAACGTTGCAGCAGTTGTAATGTGTCTGCATTATCGTCAATGGCCAGCACTGGCGTTTGCTCCACCGCAGGTAGAGTAAGGGTTGTCTTGAAGGGAACGTTGTCTTTGGAAAGGGTCAATTGGCCACCGCTGAGGCTGACCATTTGTTGGGTCATCTCCAGGCTGGTTTTTTGTTGATCCGAGAAAGGAGTGGCCGGAGAGGCACAAGAACTGCATTGCAATTGAATTTGAACTTCCCAACGATTAAATTGGGCCGAGATGATAATTTTACCTCCCGGCGATCGGTCTATAGCTACGGTGAGTAAGTTAAGCAAAATCTGGCGTAAGGCAACCAGATGGATAACTAAAGCGGGAAGGTCATTGGCAATAGAAACTTCCAGGCGGACCCCATGCTGAGTAGCTAACGGTCGAACTAGATCTAAGACCACTGGCAGGGTTTGTTGCAAGTCTGTTGTACTTTCGGGGGGAACGTTTTTTAACCAGGCCAACTCATCATTAACGGCGGCATCGGCTGTTGGTGTTTGGATAGGGTCAGTTTGCGATTTTGGTTTTTTGCCAATTTCTGTTTCCAGGTGGAATTGTTCCCACAAGCGGTAAGCCAGTACTTCCAGGGCGGCATCCTGTTCGCGACGCAAGTGGCGGACGCTGACGTCAAATTGATCGGCTACTTCTTTCTGGCTAAAATGCTCTACATACCGATACAAGAGAAGTTCATAAATTCGCCGGTTGGGTGAGAGCGATGATGCCTCGGCCTCTGTCTGCAGGGTTTCGATGGCTTCGATCAAAATACTTTGTAATTGGGAAGAGGTATCAAACCGTTCTGCCAGCCCAAATAGGTCGGCTAACGGGCTTTGCCGTAAAAATTTGGGGTCATAAAGATGATTTAAAGCTTCTCTTAAGTGTTTTAAAAATTCTTTTCTGGAGAGCATGTCCTTTTTTTGGCCTCTTTTTGGCCTAATCCAGTCCTAAAGTACCTGACAATAGGTACATTTTATTGTATTATATATTGTACCTTAACCACTGGCAACTATTTATTTTCCCCAAACTTTGAAAACAATGTCGCTGACTAAGCCAGTCTTTTTAAGTATTGTCAAACCGTTTTGGTGTGCCTCACTCGCCCCCCTTGGCGTTTTAATATATCCGTTTTTATAGCAAAAGAAAGGAGGAAGATAGCAGATAAAATAAAGTCACCCGGTTTTCAATATCAATAATAACTAACCTAAATCTATTAAATCAATGAAGAGGAGATAACAACAATGCAAAAGCAAAAATTGAGTCGTCGTGATTTTTTGCGCATCAGCGCTTTGACCACCGCCGGGGTGGTGGCTACCGCTTGTGGTGGCGCCCAACCAGCGGCACCCGCTCCGGCAGAGCAACAGCCGGCTGCTGCTGAACCCGCCGAAGAGCAGCCCCAAGAAGAAGCCCCCCCAGCAGAAGCTGTTTCGTTGTTGTATTGGTATCAGGCTGAAAACCACAAACCTGAGTATGACCGGCGCACGTCAGAACTTGAAGACAAGTTTGGCCTTAGTCTGACCTGGGAAATCTTAGACCGCGATGCCATGACCAAAAAATTCCCCACTACCCTCATGGCCGGCAGCGGCTTCCCCGACATCATCGAACAGAATAATGAAGACATCAACAAGTTCATGAAAGGCACAGATGCTGAAATTCCTTTTGTGAAGTTGAATGATGCCATTGCCGCCAGCCCCTACGATGGAAAAGTTCTACAGAGCCGCTTTGACCGCTACACCAAAGACGGCAATGTTTATGGCGCGCCTCATGATGTTCACCCGGTCTTGTTGCTCTACCACGATGCGGGCTGGAAAGAATACGGGGTTGACCTGGAAACCGTGAAGACGTGGGACGATTACATTGCTGCCTGCGAAGCGGTGGGCGCAGGGACGACGATGGCCGATGGCCGGCCTCGCTACGCCGTTATGGAAAGCATCTACTCGGCCGGCGCCGCCACCCTCAGGCTGCAAAATGGCGTTTGGTATACCGGCGAGGATGGGGAACCCATGATCACCGCTCCCGGTTTTAAAGCTGCTTACGAAACCTGGATCCGCATGAATCCTTACCGGGTTGACATTGATTGGGGCAACCAGGTAGCCATGTTCAAAGATGGCCAATTCCTCTCCCAGTTTGTGCCGGACTGGCTGTATGGTATTCATAAACAGGGTACCGCCGATGACGCTGCCTTTGTGGCCGATTCGCCCATGCGGCTCAAATTTGTGCCTGATGGGCCCAAAGCAGGGAGTTGGGGTGGCGCGTCCGGTTCGGTGGTCAAGCAATCCAACAATATTGACAAGTCCATCGAAGTTCTGCTCTATGTCTACTTTGAAGATGGCGAAGGCCAACTGGCCCAACGCTTTGTGGATACTGGCATCTTGCCTCCAGTGCCTGGCAACTGGGAAAATCCCATCTATGAAGAAGCAGTGCCCTACGTTGGCGGTCAGCAAGCCGGCAAGATCTTTATTGACGCGGCCAAGGCTCTGCCCAGCTACACTGAGAACTGGAAGACTAATCTGGTCGGCAATGCCTGGAGCGAGCAGGCGACCCTCTGGATTGGCGG
>JAFGDY010000207.1 GCA_016931895.1 Anaerolineae bacterium | reverse complement strand
TTGGGATTTTTGAAACTGCTCCCGAATCGCTTTGATGTCCAACTTGCAGTTGCTCATATACACTGGCCGGCAGTTCAAGTTTTACCATGTTGGCCGCCATTTTTACACCTCGGTATCAGGCGAAGGATGAAACGAAAATGCTATTCATCAAAAACTATATCTTCTAGCCTGATCCCTTTGTTAGTCCGTAAGCTCTCTCGGGCTGTTGCAACCCGCGCCAGAAAACGTTCATCATGTTCCAACCGATAATCAAACCAATCATCTTCACTGCCAAAGCCAACCAGGAGACCCGCCGGTTTACCATGCCGGGTAATGATGACGTTTTCTTCTTCGGCCAGTCGTAAATATTCTGATAACTTATCTTTCACTTCTGTTAACGGTACTTCTTTCATTCCACTTCTCCCATTTCCGCTAACCAGGCCATGGCATCCGATTTTTTCACAATCGCCAATACTTCGACCACATCCTGAACAATATCATAAAATCCCCGGATTTCACCAACACGTAATCGGTACTGAGGACGCCTGATACCACGGAGTCGTTTAATCCGGTTCCTACTCAATTTATCCGGCTCGAATCGAAGGTGGGTTTCAAGCTCGTCTCGAACCATTGAACGATCACGCACGGATAAACGCTTCAAGTCTTGAATGGCTTCCGGGGCTAAAATGATCTCGTATCTCATTCTGGCTATATTCTAGCCAGATTTAAGCTAAATGTCAATAGGGATTTTTCTAAACGAGTGAGGAAAATTTTTACCGGCATTGTTTTTTCATGTATGCCCCCGATGTAATACTAATGGATTTGCTGAAGCCTGGAATGGACGGCGTAACCGCCACCCAGCAAGTCAAACAAGCCAGCCCGCGCACTCAGGTGATTGTGCTTACCTCTTACCATCAGGATGAACATATTTTTCCGGCCATCAAAGCCGGTGCTTTGTCTTATCTTCTCAAGGATATTAGTCCCCAAGAACTGGTTGACACGGTGCGAAAAGCCGCCCGGGGCGAAGTGGTACTCCATCCACGGGTGGCCGCCCGAATGATACAAGAGTTACACGGCGCGCCTCAAGATACAAATAATCCCCTGACCCCCCTCAGTGATCAAGAGCTGGAAGTGCTCCGCTTGGTGGCCGACGGGTTAACCAACGCCAAAATTGCCGAGCAATTGGTGATTAGTGATAAAACTGTCAAAAGCCACGTCAGTAATATTCTGAGTAAACTACACCTGGCTGACCGCACCCAAGCCGCTGTTTTTGCCTGGCGCGAAGGTGTCGTACAACGCGATGACGAGACTTGAGTTGGTTTTAGTAGAATGGTTCGAGGCGGGCGGCACATGTTGAACGTTGGGTGGCCTCTAAATACCGAGCCAGCATTATGTGGCTTGATGCCTGGAAATTAATTAGTTTAGCGGCGATTGGATCGAGGCAGAGGGGATCTGTGGGGAGTGAGGAAAGAATAAACCTTTATTCATAGGCCAGCACCTCGTTGATGGTTAACCTGGCTGCATTGCGGGCCGGTATGATGCTGGCAAAAACCGAAAGGATGATGACAACCGCCAGCCAAAGCAGGATGCCCAGCGGGGTGAAACTCAGGGCTATGGGCGAATCCAGTAATGATTCTCCGACAATCTTGAGCAGCAGGTGACCGATGGGAAATGATAAGCCTATCGCCAAAACCCAGCTGATCAAACCTATGACCAGCGCTTCGATAATGACTGATCGCATAATAGCCCTATCCACTGCCCCGATAGCTCTCATGACGCCGATTTCTCGGGTCCGCTCCAACACATTGATACTCATCGCGCCGGTCAAGCCCATACTGCCGACAAACGCGGTCAAGATGGCCATGATCAATAAAAAGGCGATCACGACATCAATGGTTATGGTTGCCTTCTGTTGTAAGTCATGACCAGATTCAATTTTTTGAAGCGCGAAATCCTGGTCAGTTAGATAATCATCAAGGCGGCGGGTCAGCGCTTGTTGAGAAGCGGCATCGTGCGCTTGGGTAATGATGCGGTACGAAGCGGCCTGGTTGGACAGATGGTTTCTTTCCGCAATAAATTCAAAATTTGCATAAGCGATGGGGTCTCCAAATAGCGCCAAAAACGGGAATATCCCCACCACTTGCCATTGTTCCACGTGGCGGCCTGGGAGTTTGATCCTCAAGCTGTCACCCACTTTAAGGTTGGGATAAAAACTATAAATAGTATCGGACACCACAATGGCCCTTTCCTCATTGGGCCAGAGCCACCGCCCAGCCGCCAATTCCATGTTAAGCAACTGCGTATCCTGGGGGGGCGCAATAATGGAGAGATTGGTCACCAAATTGTCATTCTCGTCCCAAACCTCGCCGGCGGCGGCGGCCCAGCCTTCCACGCCGTTAACGCCCGGTATCTCCAGCAGGGTTTGCTCAATCCTGCTAACCCGGTAAGGCCGGCGGAGGTCCACGGTTACATCGCCCATAAAGTGCTGCAGCAGTTGATCCGCCAGATTGTCCACCGAATCGCGCACATTGAACACCGCGATAAAAACGGCTCCGGCCACTGTGAGCGTAAAGAGGGTCAAGAGCAGGCGACCTTGCTGGCGAAACGTATTGCGGAATGAAAGCAGGAGCGGGCGGGAGATCCAGCTGACCCATCTGGGACTATGGTTAAAACGGCTTGGGGCAGCTTGATTGCCGGGGCGATAGTTACTGATTGCCCGTAGAACACTGGTTTTGGCCCCACGGTTGACGGGGAAAAAACCCGCGCCTAATGGGATCAGGGTGGCAACCAGGATTTGGGCCACAACGGCCAAAGGGATGCCCCGGCACCCTTGCAACTCAGCGCCAATCAAATAGGCGATAAACCAGGCCAGGCCATAGCCGGCGATTGCCCCAAGGGGCACGGCCAAAACCAGGGCAATCAAGCCATAGGCCATGATCAGCGTCAAGTACATCCCCAGAATTTGGATACTGCGCGCGCCAACCAACTTCATCACCCCAATCTGGCGCAGCTGTTGAGCCAGCAGCGCATTGAGCGTATTGATAATGAGTGAACTGCTCAGGACAGTGATCAAGACACCTAATGCCCCCAGTACGCCCAGAACAGCAAAAACTATGTCCGCCATTGGATGTTCATTGGAAAGGTGTTCCTCCAGCCGATAGACTTCTTGGCTCCGCTCTACCTTATCTCTGACCCTGGCGGCAACATCGGCGATGATTTCAGGTTGACTTCCGTCGCCCTCTACCGTGACATAAAGCCGGTTAAAATAGTCTGCCTGTCCCCATGACCGCAGTGTTTTCATGGTTATAAATGCATAACCCATCGCGTTTGGATCGGGCTTGGACGTTGTCTGATCGGCAACCAGCCCGGCTACGGTCAGGGTGTGGCTCGAACCATCGGGGAATTCGATTTCAATCTTGTCGCCGGGACGAAACCCGGTGATGTGCATCATATCCTGACTGATCACCACTTCGTCTTTGCCCGGGAATTGCGTGCCTTCAATTGGCGTTCGAAGACTGATAGGACTCGCAAAATCTAAGACACCAACCAGGGTTAGATTATGCCAATCTTCATCGCCTCGCCTCGCCCGGATGTCGACAACGCGGCGTCCTTCCACTTCTTTCACCCCGGGCACCTTTTTGATGGCTCGAACCAGGTCTTTATCAAATGGATCGGTCCACACATCAATATTGGACGGATTGACGGCAGCATAACCGCGACTGATATCGTCCTTCAGAATGACGAAGGCGCTGATGATCATGCCAATAGCAAAAACCCCGGCGGCAATGGAAGCAACCACCAGCCCGGTGCGGGTTTTGTCACCCCACAAGTCAAAGAATACTTTGCGCCAACGCGGTTTTAGCAAGTTTGGTTTGATCGCGGTGTTCACCGGTTGGTCTTCCTTCTGCTTATGTTTTCAGCCAGACGGGTGGTCGCCACCTCGTGAATGGCCTGTCGGGCTAAGGGGGACTCGTCAATGAGGCCGTAGAATAATTCGTTGGGCAATAGGGCCAACTCTGCGCCACGGCCCGCGGCGCGCACCTGGGCCGTGGCATGACCGCCCATGATCAATGAGATTTCGCCGAAAAATTGCCCGGGGCCAAAACGCGCCAGCCGTATTTCTTTCAACTGCTCATTGGTGACGACAATCTCCACCTCTCCAGACACAATCATAAAGAAATGCTCAACCGGTTCTCCTTCCCGGAGGATTGTTACCCCCGGCAAAACCTGCTGTTTCTGGGCGCGCCTGGTAGCCGCCAACATTTGCGGGTGCGACAGAAAGGGCAGGGCGCGGGCCACAGTTTTGTCAATGATCTCGCCATCGGACAGGATAATGGTTTGATCCGTTCTTTGGGTGATCGAAGGGTCGTGGGTGACAATCAAAACCGTTTTGCCGCGTTTGGCCAGATTTTCAAATAGATTAAGAATATTGTCGGCCGCGCGTGAATCGAGGTTGCCGGTGGGTTCATCTGCCAGGATAAGGGGCGGATCGGTGGCCAGGGCGCGGGCGATGGCGGCGCTTTGCTGCTGCCCGCTGGATACGGCTGTGGGCCGTTTGTAGGCTTGATCTGCCAGCCCAACCATTTCAAGCAAGGCCATGGCCCGCTCGGGGCGCTCAGAAAAGGGGTAAATGTTGCAGTAATCCATCGGCAGCATGGTGTTTTCCAGCAGGGTCAGGGTGGGCAAAAGCTGAAAAAACTGGAACACCACCCCCATGTTCTGCCCGCGCCACAAAGCCCGCCGGCTTTCACTCATCTGGTAGATGGGCTTGCCGCCAATGAGCACTTCCCCGGCGGTGGGATGGTCTACGCCCGTGATCATATTCAGCAGGGTAGATTTTCCACAGCCCGATTTCCCCACAATGGAGATAAACTGCCCGTAATTCAATTGCAGGTTGATGGATTTCAGCGCCACAAATTTCCCCGCCGCGTTTTCATAGACCTTCTCCACGTTACGCAAAACAATGGCGGGTGTTTCCTGGTGATGCGCCGCCGGCGCAGCATTAATCTCAATACGGGTTTTGGCCGCATCAAGGGAGACCGGCTCTTGTTCAGAAATCGGGGCTAAGGGTGTTACCGGCCGGCCGGTCGAACCAGAGCCATTTTCTGCCGGGCTGCTGACCACCCCATCCACAATCTGTAAACGGCGGGAAAAACGAGGGACGAAACTTTCATCATGGGTGACCATAACGATGGTTTTGCCCTGGTCAACCAATTTCGCAAAAATTTCCAGAATGGTTTCGGCCGTGACACTGTCCAGATTGCCGGTCGGTTCATCGGCGATGATCAGGTGCGGATCATTCACCAGCGCCCGGGCAATGGCCACGCGCTGTTTTTGTCCGCCAGAGATATGCGCCGGGATTTTGTAGGCATGATCGGCGATCTCAACCAACTCCAACAATTCGAGCGCCCGTTTTTTACTGACGATAGGATGGTACGCGCCTGAAAAGTCAGGCGGCAGCATAACGTTCTCCACCAGGCTGAGAGTGGGCATCAGCTCGAAAGATTGGTAAATGATCCCCAGGTTTTCACCGCGCCACAAGGCCAGTTTATCTTCATTCAGGGTGTGGATCGGGATAGAGGGGGTGGGTGATTGGCTGCCTACCCAATGAAATAAAATATTCCCGGAGGTCACCTTGCTCACCCCGGAGATCATATTGAGCAGGGTCGTTTTGCCCGCGCCGGATTTCCCCGTAATCCCCAGGAATTCGCCCTGCCGGATATCAAGGTTGACATGATCGAGAGCCACAAAAGGAACCTCACCGGTGAGGTATGCTTTAACCACATTTTGCATTTGGATAATGATGTTTTGATTTTTGCCGGTCATGCTTGATTGACCTGCCAACAGGATCACCTTTCAAATTGTGACTCAAAAAAGTCGATTGCCCGGGATATCAAACGAATGAATGTCTGGCTATCCTCTTCGCCCAAATGATTGAACAGAGCGGCCAGTTGTTCCTGAACATTTGCGATAAGCGCCTCAGCTGCTTTAGTTCCTTTATCTGTCAATCCAACCAGGACGATACGCCGGTCAGTGGGGGCCGGCAGGCGTTCTATATATCCCGCCTCTTCCAATGAGTTGATCAGATGGGTTACACCGGACGGGGTGATTTGTAACAGGTTGCTTATTTCTGTAACGGATAAGGCTGTTTTCTCGTCATCAAGGTTCAGCATCAAAGTCGCTAATAATTCATATTCACTCCGGGTCAGTCCGGTAATGACACCGGGCTTTAATTTCAGCGGAGGAAACCGTTTCATAAGCCGGAATAATATATCGTGCGTCGGGTCTAGAGATGGTTTTTTCGTCATGATAGGCCTCGCCTTTATTTCTCTGTTTATTATTTGATATGATAAATATTTTAGTAATTCAATATTTTATAGAATAAAAGAAAATTTACAAGGAAATCTTCAAATTGTCAATAGCTGGGTCGTATCCCTGCAACTTGTGGAGATGCGGCGGAAAAAGTGGACTGAATCGGGGCTCCCTGAACAAGGAAGCTTCAATAGAATGAGGTTTCAACAGATCCAGCTCGAGTGATTTCGGGGTGGATATTTGCGTTTGGGGAGATATTAGCTCTGAACCCTGCCAAAACCACATCCGAGCAAGCGGATGAGTTAAGTAGAGTCAGGACAGGCTATGATTATTGTTTCGGATGTGCTTGGAAGAAACGCCAGATAACCTCGCTGGCGTTGATCTCACGGCTCGTTTTGCCAATGAGGGCTTCGGGCAAGTATTACCAACAGGAGTGGATTTTTCGCCCAGTGGCAACCACCCAAGCCAGGTACGGCGATCTTGAGGGAAGAATGATCTCGAACGAAGTGATAGTACAAACGCCACCATTGCACGTGCATCAACAAGGCGTGTTCGGATTGGGCCAATGACCAGGCTTGCGCATCAGGGGGGCCACGGATTGGCGGAGGAAGTCGTCACAACCGGGGTGAGGGCTGGCATAGCCGTTGGTATCAACCCTCTTCTTGCGCCCGCGGGGTGTGCTGGCTGCTTTGTTCATCCGTCGGGTGAAGATGGTTTTTAATGTAAAGTTCGTCTAACCGCATCAGACTGCCTAACTGGTCTCGTTCCATTTTCATCCCCGGCTTGAGGCAACCTGGTCGTAGAAGGCGATGTTTTCAACAAGCATCTCCCGGATGGGCAGTTGATAGGGGCAACGCGCCTCACAGTCGCCACATTCGGCGCAGCGCCGGGCACTCTCAACGGCCTCGGCCACGAAACCGGTGAAGAAGCGCTCCGGCGGGAAGCGATGCCAGAAACTACGCAGGGTCATAACGGTCGAGATACGCACCTCTTGCGGACATGGTTGGCAATAGTCGCAGCGCCGGCAAAAACGGTCGCCAACTTTGGCGCGAATGCCTTCAATATCCTGCCATTCCTGAGGGGTCAATGTCCAGGAGCCGTTGACGATGTCCACAATCTCTTCGATTTCTTCAATCTTTTGGATGCCGGGATCCGGCACAATATGCTCATACTGGAGCAGATGCTTGAGGGTTAGCCGGGCATTGTCCAGCAGACCACCGGCAAACGGCTTCATCGCAATGAACCCAACATCGTGCTGCCGGGCCAAAGGAATCAAGGCTTGGCCCGCTTCATCGGTGACAAAGTTGAAGGGGAACTGTATCGTCTCAAAGTAACCTGATGGAACGGCTTGTAAAGCAATGTCCAAGGAGTGACTGGTAAGGCCAATATGCCGAATTTTGCCGGCGCGCAAAGCCGTCTGGGCCGCTTCCAGCGCGCCGCCCGGGCCAAGCACCTGCTCGTATGCGGCTGCTGTGCTGACATTATGGAATTGCCACAAGTCAATGTAATCGGTGCGCAAGCGCTGCAAACTCAAATCCAGGTGGGCCAGGGCCGTGACCTTGTCTCGCGCGCCGGTTTTGGTGGCAATGATCACTTGTTGTCGCCGACCGGCGATGGCCTGGCCGATCCGCTCCTCGCTGGTAGTGTAGCCGTTGGCCGTATCAAGCATAGTGATGCCCAAATCAAGGCACCGCCGCACCACCCTGACTGCCTTTTCATGACTCAGGCGTTGGATGGGGATACCACCAAAAGCCACCCGCGAGACTTGCAGATCGGTTTGGCCTAATCTCACTTGTTTCATAACATTCACCTCGTTAGTTTTTTTGATTGACGTTAAATTCTTAAATTTAGAATTCGCTACCCTACAGAACTTTTGTTCTTTGTTGAGATAATTTGAAATCAGTGAAGCTAACCTGATCCTGAAACAAAAAAAGCACCACTAAAGGTGCCTCTTTGTTAAAAATGTCTAAGGGTGGCTGACGGGGCTCGAACCCGTAACCTCCTGGGCCACAACCAGGTGCTCTACCATTGAGCCACAGCCACCATGTTCCCCCATGCCGCATACGGGATTCGAACCCGTGTTACCGCCTTGAGAGGGCGGCGTCCTGGGCCACTAGACGAATGCGGCTTATTGATAAGTATGCCGAAGGTGGGACTCGAACCCACACGAGGCTACCCTCACTACGCCCTGAACGTAGCGCGTCTGCCAGTTCCGCCACTTCGGCGC
>JAFGDY010000206.1 GCA_016931895.1 Anaerolineae bacterium | reverse complement strand
TTTGGCATGCGGCATCTCAATAAAAAACTGATGTGCCAGCGTAATGATGAATTTCTGGCCAGCGTGATGGCCCGGCTCTAACCAATAAAAATGATGAGGAAAATTCAATGAAGGCAGCCATTTACGAAGCATTTGCCCAACCCCTGACCATCCAAAACGTGCCCGATCCAAGCCCCCCTGCCGACGGCGTGGTGATCAAAGTGTTAGCCACCGGCCTTTGTCGCAGCGACTGGCACGGCTGGATGGGCCACGACCCCGATATTCAAAATTTGCCGCATGTGCCCGGCCACGAAATGGCCGGCATCATTGCCGAAACCGGCCCGGAGGTGCAGGGTTGGCAACCCGGCGACAGGGTGACTTTGCCTTTTGCGTTGGGCTGTGGCCGCTGCCCGCAATGTATGGTCGGCAACCAGCACATTTGTAATCACTATTTCCAGCCCGGTTTTACCGGCTGGGGTTCGTTTGCCCAATACGTGGCCGTGCCTTACGCCAATACCAACCTGGTCCGGCTGCCGGAAGAAATTGACTTTATGGCTGCGGCCAGCCTGGGTTGCCGTTTTATCACCTCCTTCCGGGCAGTGGTGGCCCAAGGCCAGGTTTCGGCGGGCGAATGGGTGGTGATCCACGGCTGCGGCGGCGTGGGTTTAGCGGCCATTATGATTGCGCGCGCCAGCGGCGCTAACGTGATTGGGGTTGATATTAAAAACGAGGCCCTAGCTATGGCCCAGGCCCTCGGCGCAAGCCACACGCTCAACGCCCGCCAGGAAACAAACCTCATCGAGACCATTCACGACCTGACCGGCGGCGGGGCGCACCTATCATTGGACGCGTTGGGCAGCGCCGTTACCTGCCGCAACTCAATTTTGAGCCTGCGCAAACAAGGGCGGCACGTTCAGGTTGGTTTGATGACGGCTGACGACAAAAACGCGCCCTTACCCATAGACCAAGTGATCGGCAAAGAGTTGGAAATTCTGGGCAGTCACGGCATGCAGGCCCATGCCTACGGCCCAATGCTGGCAATGATCAAGGCCGGCATCTTAACACCCCAAAAACTGGTCAGCAAAACCATCACCCTGGCCGAAGCACCTGCTGCATTGGCCGCAATGGGTGAATTCAATACGCTGGGCGTGGTGGTTATTGATCAATTCTAACTAATTCCTCACTTCTACCGCCGTTAACCCACTTAACTTTTTGAGCACGTTTTTGAAACCCTATATCCCCCCTTTTCCACAACTTTGCCAATAACCGTGAACTGGGGTATACTTTTTAGCTTGAACTTTTGTTCTGAGTCGGGGTGGCTGGCCGATCGCTCCGACCTCTTTTGCGGTCAATGATTTGGAGGAACAATGCCCGCTTTTAAAGTTGTGTCAGATTACCAACCCACCGGCGACCAACCGGAGGCGATCAAAGAATTGGTGGCCGGTTTGGCCAACAGCCTGGTTCACCAAACCCTGCTGGGGGCCACCGGCACCGGCAAAACTTACACCATCGCCAAGGTCATTGAGCAGGTGCAAAAACCCACCCTGGTGATGGCCCACAACAAAACCCTGGCCGCCCAACTCTACAGCGAGTTCAGAGAATTTTTTCCGCACAACGCCGTTTCCTACTATGTGAGCTACTACGACTATTACCAACCCGAAGCCTACATCCCCAAAACCGACACCTTTATTGAAAAAGACGCCCAGATCAACGACGAGATTGACCGCTTGCGCCTGGCCGCCACGCAAAATCTTTTCTCGCGCCAGGACGTAATCATTGTGGCCAGCGTCAGCGCCATTTACGGCCTGGGCAGTCCCGAAGATTACGGGCAGGTGGTCATCAACCTGCGGCAGGGCGACGTGCGCAAACGGGATAAAGTGCTGCGCCATCTGGTGGACATCCAATACACCCGCAACGATTACGACCTTAAGCGGGGCGCCTTCCGCGTGCGCGGCGACACCTTGGAAATAATGCCCGCTTACGGCGAGCAGGTCTACCGCATTGAGTTCTTTGGCGATGAGATTGACCGGATCACCGAAGTCCACGCCCTTACCGGCGAAGTGCTGAATCGCCACGCCAGCCTGGACATTTACCCGGCCAAACACTTTATCACCCTTGAAGAAAAACTCCAGGAAGCCATTGCCGATATTGAAAAGGAATTGGAGGAGCGCCTGGCTGAACTGAAAGAACAGGAAAAACTCCTGGAAGCCCAACGCCTGGAACAGCGCACCCGCTACGATCTGGAAATGCTGCGCGAGGTAGGCTACTGCTCCGGCATCGAGAATTACAGCCGCCCCCTCAGCCGGCGCGAGCCGGGCAGCACGCCGTGGACCCTGCTCGACTACTTCCCGGATGACTTTCTGATGATCATTGACGAGAGCCACATGACCCTGCCCCAAATCCGGGGGATGTACGCCGGAGACCGCAGCCGCAAGGAGGTGCTGGTGGAGTACGGCTTTCGCCTGCCCAGCGCGCTAGATAACCGGCCCCTGAACTTTAAGGAATGGGAAGCCCACCTTCACCAGATTATTTACACCACGGCCACGCCCGGCCCGTATGAACTGGACCATAGCCAGCAAGTGGTCGAGCAAATTATCCGGCCAACCGGCCTGCTGGACCCCGCCGTGGAAGTTCGCCCGGTGCAGGGCCAGATTGACGACCTGATTGCCGAGGTCAACCGGCGGATTGAGCGCGGCGAGCGGGCGCTCATCACCACCCTGACCAAACGGATGGCCGAAGACCTGGCCGATTATATGATGGAGCTGGGCTTGAAAGTGCATTATCTGCACAGCGAGATCGAGACCCTGGAACGGGTGGAAATTCTGCGCGACCTGCGCCTGGGCATTTACGACGTGGTGGTGGGCATCAACTTGCTGCGCGAGGGCCTGGATTTGCCGGAAGTTTCATTAGTGGCTATTCTTGACGCCGACAAAGAAGGCTTTTTACGCTCCCGGCAGGCCCTTGTTCAAACCATCGGCCGGGCCGCGCGGCACATTAACGGCAAGGCCATTATGTACGCCGATAAAATCACCGACTCGATGCGTTTTGCTATTGACGAAACCAACCGCCGCCGGGCCAAACAAGAAAAGTACAACCGGGACCACGGCATCGAGCCGCAATCCATTGTTAAAGCTATTAAAGACCTCACCAACCAGGTTTCAGCCCAACGTGAGGAAAAACAAAAAGTGGTGGCCGAGCAGCGAGCGCCTTACGGGGTTGGCGAAGCCCTGCCTCCGCACGAAATTGAGCATTTGATTGAGCAGTTAGAAAAACGCATGAAGGCCGCCGCCGCCGAACTTGAATTTGAACAGGCCGCCGCTTACCGCGATCAGATAAATGAACTACGCCAGCAGCTCCAGGCCATAGCCGACGCCGCCGATACCCGGCCCGCCTGGGAAAAAGTTATGCAGGGGTAGGGTCTGTCCCGTTAGGACAGACTGGGGGGCGCGGGGGTATTCCCCCGAATTCCCCCTGGTTTGCCCCAAATTGGGGATGCGCCCGCAGGGCTAACTCAGTAGAATGGAGAAAATAGGGTGATTGTTTTTAAACTACTCATCGCCGCCATTGTGATTGTGATAGGGTTGCGTTTAATTGGCGCGGCCTTCTATACCTTTTTCACCGGCAAAATGCTGGTGCGGCGGGGAAGGAAAACCAGGTGGGTCTCTGCCCCGGCTGATACCGATTTTCTGACCCTCCTCATCCGGGATGGTTTGATGGGGGCGCTGTTGGTGGTGTTGGGCGTGGTGTTGATTGTTTGAAGGCAAGGTCAGTCATGTTCCAAGCATCCTTAAAATAGAACCAAACTATGTCGTTAAAAGAAACACAACCCTACCTGTCAGTTATTATTCCCTGCTGGAATGAACAGAAAAACATAGAAAACGGCGTGCTGGCCGAAATTTTCCAATACCTGGCCGGGCAAATTTACTCCTGGGAAGTCATCATTGTCAACGATGGCTCCACCGACAACAGCAAACCCCTGATTGAAACCTTTATTAAAGACAAACAGGGTTTTGCGTTGTACAACATTCCGCACGGGGGCAAACCGGCCGGGGTTTGGGCCGGCATCCAACAGGCCAGGGGAGAGATTGTGCTGTTTACGGATATGGACCAGTCAACGCCCCTGCGCGAACTGGACAAGCTGCTGCCCTGGTATGAGCAGGGCTTTGACGTGGTCATTGGCTCGCGCGGCCTGGCCCGAGAGGGACATTCGCTGGTTAGAAAAGTGGGTAGTTTTGTATTTCTGACTCTACGCCAGTTTTTTCTGCTGCGCAACATCAGAGATACGCAATGCGGTTTCAAATCCTGCCGGCGCCAGGCGGCGCTGGCGGTCTTTCCGCACCTGCAATATTTCAAGCAAGAAGGCCAACCCACTGGCTGGAAAGTATCGGCGTACGACGTAGAATTGTTGTTTCTGTTTGAGCAGGCCGGCTGCCGCATCAAGGAAGTAGTGGTGCAATGGCGCAACCGTGACCAGAGCGATACCAAACGCCAACAAGGGGGCCTGGCCCAATACGTCCACGAGTCGTTTGAAATGGCTAAAGAGATTTTGCGGGTCAAACGTAATCAAGGCAAAGGCTTGTACAAGCAAATCTAAAACGGCCGGCCAAACGGCTCATGAAACTGTACTTTGCCCGGCGCGGCCAAAACGAAACCAATCTACTGCGCCAATCTTCTAACCGGACCTCTTGAGAGGGATGTCCATTATTTTCACCATTAAGAAAGGTTTTTATTATGTCCAAAGCTAAAGTGGCGGCGTTATATACGCAGCCGGAAACAGTTTTACCGGATTATCAACGTTTATTTGAACTGGCCGGAGGGCCGGCAGCGCTTGCGCCTAACACCACCACCATTCTCAAAGATAACATCTCGTGGCATTATCCAATGCCCAGCGCCAACACTACCCCCTGGCAACTGGAGGGAACCATTTTAGCCCTGCGCCGGGCCGGTTTCACCGATTTGACTTGCGTGCAGAATCGAACGGTGGTAACGAACGCTTTTAAGGGCGAAGACTTGAACGGCTACGTGCCTATTTGCCGGCACTACAATGTCCCCTTGTTGTATAACTTCAGAAGTAAGGACATGACCTGGGTCCGCTACCAACCCAAAGCCAAAATGCTGGCCCTGGATCATATCTTTCCCGACGGCATTCACATCCCCGACTATTTTATGGGCAAAAACATTGTGCATCTTCCCACCGTCAAGTGCCACATCTACACCACCACTACCGGCGCGATGAAGAATGCCTTTGGGGGTCTGCTCAGCAAACACCGGCATTATACCCACAGCTGGATTCACGAGACGCTGGTGGACTTGCTGGCCATCCAGAAAGAAATCCACCCCGGCCTCTTTGCCACAATGGACGGCACCACCGCCGGCAACGGCCCCGGCCCGCGCACCATGACCCCGGTGATAAAAAACGTCATCCTGGCTTCCGCCGACCAGGTGGCCATTGACGCCGTTTCGGCCAAACTGATGGGGTTTGACCCTCTGAGTATCAAATACATTCGCCTGGCCCATGAACGCGGCCTGGGGGTGGGTGATGTGCGGGAGATTGAAGTGGTAGGCGACGACATATCCGGCGAAAATTGGGGCTTTGCCGTAGGCCATAGTTTTCACCAATTTTTGGGCTGGATGGCCTGGTACGGCCCCACCAGTATTTTACAAAAACTGGTCTTACGCACCCCCCTGGTCGTCATCCCCAATTTCATTTCAGAATTCAATCACGATTGGGTGCACTGGCCGCTCAAGGAAAAACACATCTACGAAGACTGGCGGGCTAACACCACCTGGGGGCAATTATTCGCGCGGTATCAGCGAGACGGGTATCTGGTGTCTGAAGCTTTGCCCGGTTTTATAGGCCAGAGAAATGACTGAACCCGTTTGGAAAAAATATCTTACCGATTGGAATGAGGGGCTGGGCGTGGTGTACGAGCGCTTTGTGCTCAACAATTACCTGGACCAAATTGTTGACCGCCACCAGGTTAAAACCGTGCTGGAAGCGCCCCTGTACGGCATGGCCGGGGTCAGCGGCATCAACTCCGTGCGGCTGGTCGAGCGAGGCTGTGACGTCACTCTGGTGGATAGTAATGCGGAGCGATTGGAGGGCGTCACCAGAATTTGGCAACAGCTCAATCTACCCGCCACATTTGTTCATTACCCAGATTTCACTCACCTGCCATTTGCGGATAACAGCTTTGACCTGGCCTGGGAATGGGCCGGGCTGTGGTATCTGCCCGACGCTGGGGCCTTGCTCAAAGAACTGGCGCGGGTGTCGCGCCATCTGGTTTTTGTGGCCATGCCCAACAATATCCAGGTTGGCTACCTGATGCGCAAATACGTGATTGACCGGGATTTTTTCCCCACGGTTGACGAAAAATGGGTGCAGATGAAGCGCATCAAAAAAACGCTCCAGAGCGCCGGGGTTAACGTTATTGACGAAGGCGTATTGGACGTGCCGCCCTGGCCCGACACCGTGATGCCCGCCGCCGAAGTTCTCAACCGCCTGGGCCTCAGAAGTAAAAGGCTCAATGACCAATTTACCGGCCCGGGCTGGACCTGGAGCACCATGGCCTATTACCTGGGCGAACAACCCGACCTGCGCGACCAGGTGCTAAAGTACGCCTGGCTCGACCACGCCCCCCTGCCCTGGCAATTAAAAACCGTTTGGGCGCATCATCGGTATGTGTTGGGGAAAGTAACAAAGTAGCAAAGCAGAGTTGGAGGGAGAAATAGATGTCCAGTTATGAAGATACGGCGCTTTACAAGTTAGCCAAACAAATGGCGGTGAAGCTACATCAAGTAACGTTAAACGAATTACCTAAATTTGAAATATACGAGCAAGGGTCTCAAATTCGTCGTTCCAGTAAATCAATTGCAGCCAATTTTGTTGAAGGGTATGGAAGACGATATTATAAAGCAGAATATATCAAATTTCTCACTATGCTCTGGCTTCGTGTGACGAAACAAAAACTCATCTTGAACTGTTGAACGAAACTAATTCGATTCAGAGCGACAAATTTGAACACTTCTATGACAATTATCGGAAAATTGGGGCAATGCTCTACAATTTGCGCCAATCGGTTATCAACGGACACGCCCAATGAATTACTGCTACCTGCTACCCTGTTACCTGCTACCCTATTACCTGCTACCTTGAATATCAGGAGGAACCCATCCCTTGACCATCCTTATCACCGGCGCCGCCGGCTTCATCGGCAGCCACCTCACCGAAACCCTGCTCAAACGGGGTGAGGAAGTGGTGGCCATTGACAATTTTAATGACTACTACAATCCGGCCCGCAAACGGGCCAACATCGCCGCTTTCCAAAACCACCCCAACCTGCGGCTATACGAAGAAGATATTCGCCACGCCGAAACCATCGAGCAGATATTTGCCCAACACAAACCCCACGCCGTGGCGCACTTGGGCGCTTACGGCGGAGTGCGGTACTCCATTGGCCGGGCCAAACTCTATACCGACGTCAACATTGTGGGCACGGTCAATCTACTGGAAGCGGCGCGTCAGGCAGGCACAAAGGTCTTTGTTTTTGCGTCAACTTCTTCCGTTTACGGGCACACCACGCAGCTACCCTTTATTGAAACCGACCCCTGCAATCTACCCCTGGCCCCCTATCCGGCCAGCAAAAAAGCCGGGGAGGTGCTGGGGTACACTTATTACAACCTGCACCAACTGAATTTTACCGCCGTGCGCTTCTTCAGCGTCTACGGTCCCCGGGGCCGGCCCGATATGATGCCCTTTATGGTCACCGACAAAATTGTAAAAGGTGAAGAGATCAAACTCTTTGACGCCGGGCAGATGAAGCGCGATTGGACCTATATTGACGACATCGTAGGCGGCATTATTGCTGCGCTGGAACGGCCCCTGGGCTACCGGATCATCAACCTGGGCCGCGGCGAGCCGGTGCTGATGGCCGACTTTGTCAATATTATTGAAGAACTGGTGGGCAAGAGGGCCGTTCTGGCCACCCCGCCCGCCCCCCCCAGCGAACCCAAAATCACCTTCGCCAACGTGGACCAGGCTCGCCGGTTGCTGGATTATCAGCCGCAAACCTCTGTCGGCGAGGGATTGGCGCAACTCTGGGCCTGGTATCGGCGAGAGGTTATGGCCCCATGAAAAAATATCGCCGCCTCTTGATCCTGCTTATTCTCAGCGCGCTGACTATTTTTGGCCTGCTGCGACTGGGCCAGATTGACCTCAGCCCCGAAACTCTGTCCCAGGTCAATTGGGCTTGGCTGCCGGTGGTTTACCTTATCTTCTATTCCAGCGTGATGGCCCGGGGACTGCGCTGGAAACTTATTTTGAAAACTATGGGCTGGCCGCTTAACTATATCTACGTGCAGGCCCTGCATACGTCGGGCCTGTTCATCAGCATGATTTTGCCCGCCCGCTTAGGCGATGTGGGCCGGGTGGTCATGCTCAAACAAGACCACCAGATTCCTATTACCCAAAGCATCGCGTCTATTGCCACCGAGCGGGCGCTGGATGTCTTCTCGATCCTGGTGTTAGCCATTATCGGCGCCCTCCTGGCCCTGCCCGGAAAGATCCCCACCGAGATTTCCACCTTGATAATAGGCACGGCCATCTTGTTCATCATTGGCTTAATCGGCTTGCTGGTGGTGCCCGGTTTTGAAGGTTGGCTGCGCCGGCCGGGCCAAATTGAAAAAATAATTTCGCCCCTCATCTGGTCACTTTACCAAAAAGCGCTTAATTTTGGTTTTGCCCTCATCCACGGCGTGCGCGCCCTGGGCAAAAGTCCTGCGGCCCTGGCGCTGGCCGTGCTGCAAAGCCTCTATATCTGGTTCTGCGACTCCTTGCTCATCTATTTTGTCTTGATCAGCCTGGGGGCGGTTTCGCGCTTGAGTGTTTGTTTGTTTGTGGGGATGGTCAGCGACCTGGCCGCGGCGGTGCCCATTACCCCCGGGGCGTTGGGTCAATTTGACGCGGTAGTTATTGGCCTGCTCACGCTTTTTGGCCTGACCGTGGCCCAGGGCAGCCTGACCGTTTTGCTGCTGCGTTTTGTGAGTCTGTGGACGTTCCTGCCGGTTGGGGCGATTGTCACCTACATTTTTGGCTTTTCTCGCGCCCTCAATTTAAACGGGCAAGCGCCGGCACCAAACAAAGAGCCAACCACTCAATCCCTGGCTGAACTGGCCGAGAGTTGACCTAGACTGAGATTAGTTTGAAACCGTTACTCTCAGTAACAAGGGTGGATATGTCATTTCGACCGAAGGGAGAAATCTCCTTGAAACCGTACCTTTAGGAAGAAGATTTCCCGGCCTACGGCCTCGAAATGACATTCAGCTTGTCGCCCAACAAAAGTATCGGTCTCATTCTGTTTTTGTATAAATAGAGAAGGGCTTAAATTTTTCTATTGGCTGTGCCGGAACCCGGCGGCAGCCCACGAGGAAAAACGGGTAATCTTTGATCATAATGACCAATTTAGCCACAAGCTTACGCCTTTGGCAAAAGTTGAAAACCATATATCACCACCATAACGATTTTATTTTACTCCTCCTTCTTTTTACCGTTTTCCGGGTATTGGCCCTGGCGGCCTATCGCCCCGGTGGATTGGTTTTGGATTTTTCCGACTTCTACTGGTATCGCGAGTATGCCCAATTGATCCGCCAGGGCTACTATCCTTACTCCAATTTATGGACCACCTATCCGCCCCTGTTCCCGGTGGTGATGATTGCCATCTACCAACTGAGCAGCCTGCTTCCTCCCTGGGAATTTCCCAATTTGTGGTTCACCTTGCTGCTGGGCGGCTTCTTTTTGCTCTTTGAAATCGGCAACTTCATTTTAATTTATCTCTTTGCCCTAAAACTCTATCCCCCTAACAACAATCCCGGAAATAATGATAGATTTTCTAATGCACTGCGCCCATGTTGGCTCTACGCCGCTCTTTTTACGCCTGTTTACACTCTCACCGGCCACTTTGAGAGTTATCCCATTTTCTTCTTCCTTCTCAGCCTCTACCTGTTGCTGAAAAATCGGCCCTATCTCAGCGCCTTTTTCACCGGCATCGGCTTTATGATCAAACTCATACCGCTCTTGCTCATTCCGGTAGCCGTCCAAATCTTCTCAAAAATCAAATATCAATTACAAATTGCAAATTACAAATTGCAAATTACAAAACTTTCGGCCCATGAAAAGAATCCGCAGTCTACCGTTCACAATTCACCATTCACCATTCACCATTCACAATTCATCATTCCCCTCGACCTGCCCCGCCTGGCCCTTTACCTGGCTATTTTTTTTATGATCGTGGTCCTCATTGCCACCCCTTTTTACCTGACAAATCCCAAACTGGTTTGGGGACCGTTTCAAATCAGCAGCGCCCGCCAACCTTGGGAAACTATCTGGGCCTTACTTGACGACAACTACAGCTACGGCGCGCCCCCCCTGGATCGGCGCGATTTGACCTGGATGGCCGACCCGGTGCCAACTCGCATCCCCTGGTTGCCGGTCACGGTAATTTTTGGCGCAATTTATGCCTTTTTCTACACTCGCCCCCTGAATTGGCGGCAACCTCGGAATATACTGGCCTTCAGCGGATTTTCACTCAGCCTGTTTATGCTCTGGTCCAAAGGCTACAGCCCGCAGTGGCTCGGCTGGCCCCTGGTTTTTGTGGCCCTGTTGCTCCCCAACTGGCGAGGGGTAGTGTACGCTTCTATCCTGAGCATCGCCAACATCATCGAAGGCAATTTCTTTTTCATCATCTTCCCCAAAGAACATTGGCTTTTGGCCACAACAATTCTGAGCCGCACGTTTTTGCTCCTGGTCCTGGCCATTGAGTTCTTACTGCTCATCTGGCCGCAAACCGTCACCCCGCGCGTCCAAAAAATCCGCGCCTGGGGACTGGCTGTGTTTGTGGCTCTGTTGCTTGTGGGCCTTATTCTGGCCGGCCTGCAATTGGGCCACACTTATTTTGACCTGCGCCGGCAGCAAAGCCCTTACTCAGCCACGCTCACTCGCCTGCAAAACGAGCCGGTGAAAGGCGCGTTACTCCTCAACAATTTTACGGCGTATGATTGGTTTTACCCTTACCTGCGCCGCGACTATCAATTTTTTATGCTCGATGATTACGCCCCGCCCGGCCAATCGGTTCAAGCCCGCACGGCTGCGCTGCTGGATAACATTGCCGCCCAAACCGACGTTCTTTGGATTTACGACGCCGACGCCGCAATCACCACCCCCGCCGAAGAAGCCCTGGCCGCCTGGTTGGGCGACATTCCCCTGGCCCACATTCAGGACATTGACGGCGGGCGGTTATACCTGTATATTCTCCCCACCGAAAATTGAACCCGCCAAAATGGCGTCAATGTAAAATTTTCAACCTATTGACATCATTTACTTTATATGTTATATTATGATGTAATATTATTAAATAAGGGGGCGTGATGTATGCATAGGTTACAAATATCCCTGACCAAAACCCAATACGAATTTTTGAGATCAGAGTCCTTTGTTTCCCAAAAAAGCATGGCCGCCGTTTTACGAGATTTACTCGACGAAGCCATCCAGGCTCGCCAACAAGACATTCTCAATAATGACCCCATCTGGGAAGTTATTGGCGTCGGTCAAGAAATTGCCGGGCCAACCGACGTGAGCGCCAACGTTGATAAATATCTTTACGGCGAACCGCTGGAAATGGCTGATTACGCCCAACTCCCCAAAGTAGCCGAGGAATCAGATGAGTACGCTCCTGATTGGCACCAGCGCCCTGCACGCCCTTAACTACGCCCGCGATGACCATCATGGGCAGGCCCTGGTCTATTTCAAATCATTAGCCGGGCGAGTCAAACCCATTTTAACCGAGTGGGTTTTTGTGGAAACCATGAATTTAACCAAAGCCCGCTTGGGGCCACCATACGCCATTGCTTTTGGCCGCCAGCTAAAAACCAGCCGGGCCTTCTATCCGCTGGTGCTGACCGATGAAGACAAACGCGCCGCCTGGGATATTTTTGAACAGCATCAAGACAAACAATGGAGCTACGTGGATTGCTCCTTGCTGGCTGTGGCCCAACGGCTGAAGGTCAAAAAAATATTTGCCTTTGACCATCACTTTCAGCAGATGGGGCTTGAGGTAGTTCCATAAAACATATTTGGTCAGTTGTTAGTGGTTAGTTGTCAGTGGTTAGGAGTTGGGGGTTAGGATTCCCTGCTTCCTACTCCCTGCTCCCCGCTTACTGTTCACTGATTACTGCTCACTGATTACTAAAAGACATGATTGCGACACGACAAGCTAAACGGATTACTGAAAAATTCACCTATGAGGAATTTCTGGTAAAATACACCGGCACCCATGCCGAATGGTTAGACGATGAAGTTCTAATTCTGCCATCAGCCTCGAACAGACATCAAAACATTCTCACTTGGCTTCTGACAATTCTGACCATTTTTATTGAGACCTACGATCTGGGCTTACTGCTTCCAGTCCCGTTCAACATGCAACTACCCAGCCTGGGCCGAGGACGAGAGCCAGATATCCTGTTTGTGGCCCAAAATCGTCTCAACATCGTTCAAGACACCAATCTATCAGATGCGGCAGACCTGGTGATTGAGATTATTTCTCCCGAAAGTATCGGGCGCGACCGGGGCGAAAAATTTGTGGAATGTGAAGCGGCGGGCGTGCATGAATATTGGCTGATTGACCCGGACCGCCAGCAAGCCGAGTTTTACCAACTGGCTGAGGCGGGGCGTTACCATCTGTCGGCTCTGGATGACAAGGGCCGTTTCCATTCTACCATCCTGCCCCACTTCTGGCTTCAGGTTGACTGGCTCTGGCAGGAACCGCTGCCAAAAGTATTGGATGTGGCCCGGCAGTTGGGAGTATTGGACCAGTAAGCAATGATCAACTTCTGATATTTACGCCAACCCATTCTATATATTGCGTGGTGCCCAAAGCAAATTAATACGCCATACGCACCACGTTTTCTTTTATTACACCTCATTAGTATAATCCAAGAGGTTTCCCAACCATGACCACCACCTTAACCGATGTCGAAAAAATGCGCCGGTTGCCCTGGCTGGTAACCGGCGATGTGTTGAATATCGCCTTTGTGCTGCTCACCTTTACCGGGTCTATTTTTGTGCTGTTTCTGGATGAACTGGGGCTGGACGATGCGCAAATTGGCTTTATGTTGTCTCTGGTGCCTTTTGCCGGAATTATTGCCCCTTTCACGGCCCCCATCGCCATCCGTTTTGGCTACAAACGTACCTTCATCACTTTTTGGGGCATCCGTAAATTTGTGATGATGCTCTTGCTCTTGACCCCCATGATTACGTTCCGCTTTGGGCCGGGCCGGGCCTTCTATTGGGTGGCCGTTATTTTTGTGGGCTTTGCCCTGTGCCGGGCCTTTGCCGAAAACGGCAGTTACCCCTGGAAAAAAGAAGTGGTGCCCGATTCTATTCGCGGCAAATTTGCGGCCATCAGCAGCATGAGCACCACCATTGCCAGCATCATTGTGACCACCGCCGCCAGTTTTGTGGTTGACGCCGGGGCCGGTCTGAACCGCTTTATGTTTTTGATTGCCGCTGGCATTAGCCTGGGCCTGGTGGGCGTGTGGGCCTACTCGCGCGTGCCCGCCGAAACCCCAGAACAGCGCCGCCGCCCCGACACCGGCCACCTAAAGGGAATGTGGCAAGCGCTGCACGATAGAGACTTTATCTTCTTTTTGGGCGCGCTGGGCCTGGCCACTATTGGCGGCTCATCCATTATGTCATTTATTCCCCTGTACATGAAAGAACAGATTGGTTTGAGCGAGGGCAACGTGGTTCTGCTCAGCATTGGCACGTATACCGGCGCCCTGGTCTCATCCTACCTGTGGGGCTGGGCCGCCGACCGTTACGGCAGCCAGCCGGTCATGCAGTCCAGCCTGTATTTGATGTTGCTGTTGCCCATCGCCTGGTTTCTCTTGCCCCGGCACAATAATATGAGCACCGCCCTGGCCATGGGCATTGCGTTTTTGGCCGGGATCGCCACTCTGGCCTGGCAGATCAGTTGGATGCGATACCTTTTTATCAACGCTATGCCCGCCGAAAAACGATCCTCTTACACCGCCCTCTACTACGCCTGGTATGGTGTGGTGAGTGGTTTTGGGCCTTTGTTGGCCGGTCAAATCCTGAACCTTTCCCAAAATATCAGCGCCGGATTTTTCATCTTCACCCTTGATCCCTATACCCCTCTTTTTATCTTGAGCCTGACCCTCCTGGGCGTCAGCATCGGCCTGGTCTCCCGCCTGCGTGGGGAAGACGCTACCCCCTTCCGCAGATTTGCCGGGATGTTTGTGCGCGGCAATCCGGTCCGGGCGCTGGAGTCGCTTATCCAATACAATTTTTCCGGCGACGAAATGACCCGCCTGACCATTACCGAACGTATGGGCGACGCCCAAAGCCTGCTCAGCACCAACGAACTGATCGAAGCCCTCAGCGACCCCAGCTTTAACGTGCGCTACCAGGCCATCCACTCCATTGGCCGCATGCCGCCGGACCCGGCCCTGGTAGACGCCCTGCTGTCCCTGCTGGACGAAGAGCCGTCGGAATTGAGTTTTGTAGTCACTCGCTCCCTGGGCCGGTTGGAAGACAAGCGAGCCGTTGAACCACTGCGCAAACTGCTCTTTTCCGGCTATCACCTGCTGGAAGCCAACAGCGCCCGCGCCCTGGGCATGCTTGGCGATACCGACAGCATTCCCCATCTTCTGGAAAAATTCAGAAACGAACCAAGCCTCGTTTTGCGGGTAGCCTATGCTACCGCCCTGGGCAAACTGCACGCCACCGAGGCCATTGGCGAACTCTTCACGCTTCTGCGTAACACAGAGGCTGAGGTGCCGCGCGGCGAAATTGGTTTGGCCCTGGCCCGCATTGCCGGCGACGAGCGTTATTATATGCAACAATGGCGCTCGTTGCGCTCAAATCCAAATACTGCCACGGCCCAGGCCCTGCTGGCCTTACAAAAACTGGCCAAACAACCGGCGCGAGAATCCTTCATCACCCTCACCGAAACCGGCGCCCAACATTTTGCCAAAGGCGACTCGGCGCAAGGCGCGACTCTTCTCCAAGAAATGCTCCGCCAATTGCCTGAAGACAATCTTGACAAATCCCTGGTCTCCGTTTTACATGAGTGCGCCGACAGCCTGGCCCAATTTGGCAATACCCGAATCGAATTCATTTTGCTCTCTTTGCACACGCTCAACATTGCCCTCCGGCAAGATGACAACTAACGGGCCTTATTGTCTGGAGCAGGTGGTAGATTGCTCACCACAGTTGGCAGTTTCCAAATCAACAGAGGTAGAACCCAATTGCCCCAAACAAAAACGCCGCTAAACAATACAAAATACGCCATACGCCATACGCTCCCCCTCTTTCTTTTCCTGTTCGCCGTCTACCTGCTCACCTACACCCCGCGCATCAACTCCAGCGACGGCCTGGCTATGTTCTCCACCGCCGAAAGTTTGGCCCGCCGGGGCGCGCTGGATATTGAGCAAATCCGCTGGATGGGTTTACAGCAAGGCACCTACGGCCTGAATGGTCTGCCCTACTCGCGCAAAGGCATTGGCCTGCCCCTCGCCCTGCTGCCGCTGACCTGGCTGGGTTTGGTCATTCCCTGGTTAGGCCCGGTCAGCGTGAGTTTGCTCTTTAACGCCATTGTCACTGCCCTAACGGCCGTCATTCTGCTGGTCTACCTGCGCCGCTTAGGCTCTAGCCAACGCGCCGGCTTCATTGTTGCTCTCACTTACGGCCTGGCCACTCTGGCCTGGCCTTACGCCAAATCTCTGTTCAGCGATCCCTTTTCCGGGTTCCTCTTGCTGGCGGCAGCTTACGCTCTGCTCAAATTCCGGCACATCCTCCAGGCGCAATCCACTAACTCCCCGGCTTCCCTGCCGCCCTCTATTCTCGTCTACCCCCTTCTGGCCGGTCTTTGCCTGGGCTGGAACGTGGCCACGCGCTATGCCGAGATATTGTTTCTGTCTGTGTTTGGTATATTACTGCTCTACTATCTGCGCTTTGGCCGGACACCTCGCCTGCTTTTGTTCCGCCAGCCTATCCTCTGGCCAGGCCTCATCGCCTTTACCACCCCCATCTTGTTCATTGGCCTGGGCCTCCTTGTCTTCAACATCACCCGCTACGGCGATCCCTTTAATACCGGCTACCTGCCTCAAGAAACCTTCAGCGCCGTGCTGTGGCAAGGCGTCGTCGGCCAGCTTCTCAGCCCCGGGCGGGGTCTGCTGCTCTATTGTCCCATTTTCATTTTGAGCTTTTGGGGATTCCGGCCGGCCCTGCGCCGCTTTCCCGCCGAAGCCCTGCTGGCCTTGGGCGTCATCCTCATTCACCTGTTCCTGTACGGCAAGTGGTTCATGTGGCACGGCGGGTTTGCCTGGGGGCCGCGTTTTATGATCCCCACCCTGCCGTTTTGGACCGTGTTCCTGGCCCCGGTTGCCGCCCGCGCCTTCCCCGGCCCAAACACCAAAAACCGCTCCGGCCTGATTTTCCGCCTCGCCTACCTGATCCTGGCCGGCCTGGGACTGATCCCCCAACTTCTGGCCGTCTCCACCGATTTCACCCCCTTCCAAAACTACCTCCTGGACACCGGCCTGTCCCTTTTTGCGCCCCAAACTTTTTTTCACCCGCAATACTCCCCCCTCCTGAACGCCTGGACCTTTATCACCCCCCACACCCTGGACCTGGCCTGGGCCTGGCAGGGCCGCTTCAACGGTTGGCTGCTGGCCCTATTGTTGGCAAACGTCATCATCACCGGCTGGTATCTCAAATCAGCAAATCGGCAAATGGTAAATCGCAAATCGCAAATCGCAAACGGGCAAAAAAGAAAACCGTTCACAGTTCACAATTCACAATTCACAATTCACAATTCATCCTTCCTCCTTCCTCTTTCTTTTTCCCTCCTGTCTCTCCTCTCCCTGCTCCTCTACACCCACACCCTCCCCTCTCAGCCGTTATCTCAAGCCATCGCCGCGCTCAATGAAGCCATCCGCCCCACCGACGCCGTTATCACCAACGACCCCGAAATGGCCATGCCCCTGGCCGAGTTGTACCAGGGCCGCGCCCCGGTGTTAGGTTTGAACTACGGCGGGTTTCCCCTCCCCTCCGATGCCACCCGGCGGCTGGACGAGACGATGACGGCCCACCAACAAATATGGTGGCTCCCTAACTGGCTACCGCCGGCAGAAAGCGCCATCGAGCAAACTCTGTTAACCCGTGGTTTTCGCGCCCGCAATGACAATTTTGACGGGCAACGGCTGGTCCTGTTTGCGTTTCCCCAAAATCTGGCCAACCAGGCTATCTCTCCAAACGCCGTATTTGCCAATTTGATTGCGCTCAACCAGGTGGCCTATCCCCCCACTAGCCCGCCCGGCGCAGCCCTGCCCCTCGAGCTACACTGGCAGGCCCTTGCCCCGATTTCTGAAAACTATCACGTCTTCATTCATCTCCTGAGCGATACCGGCCAAATAGTCGCCCAGGCGGATGGTCAACCTGTTTACTGGACGCGCCCCACCTCAACTTGGTCCACCGGCCGGACAATTGTGGATCGTTACGGCCTGTGGCTGCCCCAGGGCGCACCATCGGGCCAATATCAACTCTTGATCGGCCTTTACCGGCCCGCCCATAATCAACGCCTGCTCTTGTCAAATGAGCAAGACGCGGTAAAATTTATAGTAACTGTTCAATAACAAAAAAGAGGTTCAACGGGAAGAGACGTCAGTCAGTCTTGGCCAAGCAGAGGCCCGTCAGCTTGACACATTTAAATATGCCTCTTTTAAATAAACGCTTTGCCCACTCATCTGCTGAAGAAATTTTGCAATGGGCTTGGGATACTTTTGGCTCCCACGTCACCGCCAGTTCCTCATTTCAAACCCAGAGCGTGCCTCTGTTGCACTTGATCTCACAGGTCTGTCCTGAAATGCCAGTCATTTTCCTTGATACCGGTTTTCATTTTCCAGAAACGCTTGCCTTTCGTGATAACCTCCATACCCGCTTCGGCTTGAATCTGGTCATTGTTCGCCCGGCAATTGAAAAAAGCCAACTCGCCGACCAATATGGCGCCGCTCTCTACCGTCGAGACCCTGATTTGTGTTGTTATATCCACAAAGTTGAACCAATGCAAAGAGCATTGGCCGGTTTTGAGGGTTGGATCAGCGGCATCCGGCGCGACCAAACCGCCAACCGGCAAAACTTACCCGTGCTTGAAACCCAGCCCACAGGCCCGCTCAAAATTTATCCCCTCCTGGAATGGACCAGGGCGCAAATAGACGAGTATATTCAGCGGCATCAACTCCCAACTCATCCCCTGTTTGCCAAAGGCTACCGCAGCATTGGTTGCGCTCCCTGCACTCGCCCCGTCTTGCTTAACGAGGATGACCGGGCCGGACGTTGGGCCGGAATAGACAAAAATGAATGTGGGTTGCACCTGAATTTAATGGATAATGTAGAGGAAGGGACACCATGACCAACCACCAATCTGACAAGCAAGTTATTTTGATCACGGGAGGAGCGGGTTATATCGGTTCTCAACTCATTCGTGACCTGGCCACAAACCCGCATTTTGCCCACCATACCCTCCGCATTTACGACAACCTGCAACGCCACCACTTCTGCGGCCTGATGGACCTGCCGGATGAAGGGCATTACCAGTTCATTGAGGGCGACATCCTTGACCGGCTCAACCTGGAACGAGCCATGCAAGGGGTCAGCCAGGTAGTGCATCTTGCGGCCATTGTGCGCACCCCCCTCAGCTTTGACCATCCCGAATGGACGGAACAGATCAACCATTGGGGCACGGCCACCGTGGTTGAAGCAGCCCTTAATGCGGGAGTGTTCCGGTTACTTTATTCAAGCTCGGCCAGCGTTTACGGGCCAGGAGGGCCGTTCCGGGAAACAGACGTATGCCGCCCCATCGGGCCGTATGCGGTCTCTAAACGTAAGGGCGAAGAAGAGGTTTTACAGGGCGGTGAACGGGGGCTGCGTTTCACCATCGTCCGCCTGGGAACCACGTTTGGCAACGCCCCGGCCATGCGCTTTGACGCTATCGCCAGCCGCCTGGCTTACCTGGTTGGCGTTAAGCGCCCGATGATCATTCACGGCAGCGGCAACCAGATTCGCCCCCTCATTCACGTGCAAGACGCCTCGGCGGCTTTGCAATTATGCCTGGCCAACCCCAAGGTAGAGGGCAAAATTATCAACGCCGTTACCCTGAACCCCACCGCCAATGAAATTGCCCAAACCTTGCAAAGCATCGTCCCCGATGCCACCATTCGCTATACGGATCAAGATATTCTCACCGAAATCAGCTTTGCCGTTGACTCGACCAAATTGATGGGTTTGGGCTTTCAGCCTCGCTTCAACCTGGCCGAGGGTCTTAAAGAGATGCTCGCCCGCTGGCGGGGTTTTCAACCTGTGGCCACCAAATTGCCGCGGGGCATTCGTTAAAAGCAATTAAACCCGCGCCAACATTGTCAGCCTGGCCCAAAAGTGGTATGATGGAAGTAATGTTAAAATGAGCCACCACCGTCAAACCGGGCATGAGCAAAAAGCAGCCAGATAACAACTTAGCCGAACCTTTCTCTCAAATTTTTATAGACCGGGCTGAAGCAAACTGGGCCTTTGACCTGCTGCGGGAAACGGTCAAACAGCTGGGCCTTAAAAATCCTTACGATCCCCGTTTTGCCCTCACCCTGCCGCATCACTCCGGCAAACTGTGCCTGCATCTCAACTTTGGCCGCTGGCTGGTGCTGGGCTTTCGTGGGCCAAGCCTCACCGCGCCCCGCGTGGAAATGGCCCTGCTGGCCAATCAGGTCTCCTGGAATGAACGATTCACCCCCCTCCCCTCCGAACGGAAAGAAGGCGAGCCGGAAGTGCGCAGTTACCACCTGCTTATGGAAACCGTCCGCCCCCTCACCAGCGATTTACAGGCCGCCTTTGAAACCACCCTTGATTTTATTGCCGGCAAATTCCACGCCTGGAAACGCACCCCCTTCTGGAAACAGCACAACCCCGAAATCGTTGAGGCTCTTTTTGACCCGGAAAAACGCGAGCGCCTCTTGGCCGGGCTGCTGGCCGAAACAGAATTGCGCTACGAGCGGCATCTTACAGCCTTTCACCAAGAGATTGGCGAGGAAGAAGCAATTTACCAAATCGACTCAGATTTGGCTGATGAAAGCGAGATGACCCCAATTCACGATACCATTTCTGAACCTTTACCTCAAAGGAGAAGCGATATGGATTTGGCGCGTGGCAAAATGGAAGAAAAACTTAAAGCAGCCTTTCTTCAGTTTCAACAAGACTCTTCCAATCATTTTTTGGTGACACTCCGACGAAAGCGTGCAGAACAAATTCGGGCACTTCTCTCAAATTCTGATGAAATAGACCTGGAGACTTTCAATCGTGAAGTATGGGTTAACCAAAGTGCTACGTATCTGCAAGGCAAACGAATCAATTTCAATGAGCCATCTGATTTTGAAAAAATTATAGATGATATAGAACAAGCCATCGAGTCGAGTGAATTGGAACTTCATGGTAACTATATTTGGGGTTCTGCCAGTCGAGTGTACGCGCCGAAATTAAAAGATGATACAAAAAAATTAGAATACCTCCGTCAAGCTCTATATATTCTAAATGACGCAAACCTGACTCCAATGCAGAAAGCTCAACAAATCTCCAAAATTTATGGTTTTGGAAATAATATCATCACTGGCCTGGTTATGCTTTTTCATCCAACTGAGTTTGGTCTTTACAATAACGAAGGCAAACGGATACTAAAAAATTTAGGATATGAAATCACCAACTCGATAGAGGCCTATGAAGAAACACTACGTAACCTTAAAGAAAAGCTTTATGCTCAAGATTTTCTTGAATTAGATTTGTTCCTATTTATGTTTAACCGAGAACATGGTTTAGGGGCAGAGACTAAAAGCATAAGTAAAGTTAAAGAAGAAGAACTAGATATTATATTCCAACCCTACCCCCTCTCCCAACTGGCCGCCGACACCGGCCTGGCCGAAACCGAACTGGCCCGCTGGGTGCGCGCCATCGAGCGCAAAGGGCAGGCCATTTTTTACGGCCCGCCGGGCACGGGCAAAACCTTTATCGCCGAAAAGTTGGCCCAACACCTGATTGGCGGCGGCGATGGCTTTGTAGACCTGGTGCAGTTCCACCCGGCCTACGCCTACGAGGACTTTATCCAGGGCTTACGCCCCAAGGCCAGGCCGGAAGGCGGGCTGGACTACCCCCTGGTGCCGGGCCGCTTTTTGGAATTTTGCCAAAAGGCCAACCAGCGCCAAAGCCGTTGCGTCTTGATTATTGACGAGATCAACCGGGCCAACCTGGCCCGCGTTTTTGGCGAGTTGATGTACCTGCTGGAATATCGCCGGCGCCAAATTCCCCTGGCCGGAGGAGAAAAATTCGCCATCCCGGCCAACGTGCGGCTCATCGGCACTATGAACACCGCCGACCGGTCCATTGCCCTGGTTGACCACGCCCTGCGGCGGCGCTTCGCCTTTATCGTCCTCTCCCCCAACTACGAGGTGCTGCGGCTTTACCATCGGCAAAAACAAACCGGCTTTCCGGTTGAAAATTTGATTGAGCTTTTGATCCGGCTGAACCGGGAAATCGCCGATCCTCACTACGCTATCGGGATAACGTTCTTCCTTCACCAAAACTTAAGCGCCCAGATCGAAGACATCTGGCGCATGGAAATTGAGCCATACCTGGAAGAGTACTTTTTTGACCAGGCCCAAAAAGTGGAAGATTTTCGCTGGCCGGCTATTGAACAGAAAATTTGGCCATGAATTCTGCCCAACCAAGAATCCTCTCGCTAACCGAATACGAACCCGTGCGCCTGGCTCCGCCGGAAATATCCCTCGCGGCAGGGGAAGCCTTGTTGCGTCACTACGCCAACCAAGTTGAGGTGGAATTCCCCACCCCCAAAACTGACGATCAATGGCAACTGCGCTCGTTGGGCTGGGTTGGCCACATTCCCCTGACCCCGGAGTTGCATTTTGCTCTCCGGCCCAAAATGCCCCTGGCCAACATCTTCAGGATGTTAGAATACGCTTATCATCTTGACTTCAACATCTTGCCCGGGCTGGTTGACTGCCAATCGTTGCCGGAGTTTTATGAACGCCTGGCCCATCTTCTGGCCCGCCGGGTGTTGGACCGGGGCCGCCAGGGTTTTTACCGCGCCTATCTGCCCCGGGCGGAAGAATTGCCCTACGTGCGGGGCCGGTTAGACGTGGCCCAGTCGCTCCGCTCGCCCGGCCAAATCAAGCTCAACTGCCATTACCAGGAACACACCGCCGACGTTGCGGATAACCACATTCTGCTCTGGACCCTTTTTTGTATCGCGCGCAGTGGCGCGTGTACAGAACGGGTGCTGCCCGCCATTCGCCGGGCGTATCGCGCCTTGCAAGGGCCGGTCACGCTGATGCCCCAGCCGCCCCAGGCCTGTCTTAACCGGCTGTACCACCGGCTCAACCACGACTACCAACCTCTGCACGCCCTCTGCCGTTTCTTTTTAGAGCAGAGCGGCCCCGGCCACCAGATGGGCCGGCAAAAAATGCTGCCCTTCCTGGTGAATATGGCCCGCCTGTACGAACTGTTTGTGGCCGAATGGCTCAAGGCGCACCTGCCGGATAACATCAACCTTAACATCCAGGAGAAGGTCAACCTTAGCCAGACCAACACGCTGCAATTTGAGATTGACCTGGTGCTGTACGACACCCACACCGGCGCGACGCGCTGCGTGTTAGACACCAAATACAAAACACCTGGCATCCCCGCCCACAATGACATTTTTCAAGTGGTCACTTACGCCGAAGCCAAAGGCTGCCGCGAAGCCATTTTGATCTATCCCACTCGCCTGCCTCAACCCCTGGACGAAACCATTGGCGACATTCGCATCCGTAGCCTGACCTTCGCCTTAGATGAGGATTTGGAACAAGCCGGACAAAAATTTAGGCAAAGTCTACTTGATTAAAAGAGCAATGATCATTCAAAAACCCGCCAATCATTTGAAGCAACAAGCAACGATTCAGTAAATAGGGCAGATAACCATTCACAATTCACTATTCACTATTCACAATTTTTTTGGAGGAAAAAATGTCAAACTTACCCAATATTTTAAGCGTGGCCATTGGCCTGATTTTACTTTATTATGTTTTGAGCCTGGTAGTGTCATACATCACTACCGCCATTAACCAGTGGACAGAGATGCGGGCCAAAGATTTGAAGTACGTTCTCAAAGAACGGTTGCAGGATGCCGACCTTTATGAACGATTTATGAATCACCCCTTGATCAAGAATCTCAGGCCCATGCAGGTCAAAATGATGGGCCGAGAAATCCAGGAAACTGACGTGACCGATATTCCGGCCACCACTTTTGCCACAGCCCTGCTTGACATCCTGACCCCCGACTCTGCCGAGGAGGACAAATTAGCGCAAGCCAGAGAGTTTATCAAAGAATTACCTGAAGGGGATATGAAAACCGCGTTGAAGTGTGTTATTGACTCAACCGTTGAAAATATCCAAACCGCCCGGCAAAATCTGGAGCTGTGGTACAACGATGTTATGAAAAACGTGTCGCTGCTCTACACCCAACACGCCCGGCACATTGCCATTATCTGCGCCCTGGTGGTCACCATGGCCCTGGATGCCGACAGCATTGCCGTGGCCAATCGGCTGTGGGTTGAGCCTGCCCTGCGAGCCGTGGCTGTGGCCAAAGCTGAAGAATATATCAACCAGGCTCCCGACCCGGAAACAGTTGACATAGTGGGCTACGTGGCCGAGTTGGAAGAATTGCAGATACCCATTCTCTGGAGTGTGCCGCTGCCCCAGGACGCGCCAGGATGGCTGTTAAAAGTGTTTGGCTGGGCCATCACCTGGCTGGCTGTGGCCCAGGGCAGTTCTTTTTGGTACGATGTGCTAAAACGGGTCAGGTCAGCTACGTCTGGCTCATCGGATAAATCGGCCACAACCTAAACCGGGCCAACCCTCAATATCAGGAGTTGGGGATGCCGCAAACCGGCGCCGACTTACAACGCCACCTGAGCCGCATTGATGGCAAAGGTTATCCCGCTTACAAAGATATCCGGGGCAGTTATGCCTTTGACGACTTTACCCTGTTCATTGACCACGTGCAGGGCGATCCTTTTGCGGCTCCGTCTCGCGTCAGAGTCCGCCTGCCTATGCCGGCAGCCGGTTTTCCCGCTGATAGTCGGGCCAATCGCAGCCGCATGATTGCCCTGCGCGACTTCCTGGCCCGCGTCTTCTCCGGCCAATGCCGCGCCTTGAGCAACCGCAGCCGGGGTTCCGGCAAAAGCGGCCTGATAGCCATGGACCCGCCCGGCCAGGAAATTCTGGAGCGCTCCGCCACCATTGTTACGGCCGAATTTGTGGAAGCCCGTTTAATGGTTGGCCTGCCCGCCCAGGGACGGCGCGTACTGGGCCGGCAGGCCGCGGCCATGCTGTGTAATGACCTGCCCCAAATCGCCAACGCCGCCCTCAAATACGCCCGCCTTGATCAAAAACGGCTGGCCGCTCACCTTGATGCAGCCGAGGATGCCGACACGCTCCGGGCCAAACTGCCGGAATTGGGTTTGGTGGCTTTTGTGGCCGATGGCAGTATTTTGCCCCGTCGCTCCGGTGTGGACGACCGGCCCCTGCGGAGCGACAACGTTATCCCTTTTCGCTCTCCCTCCAGCCTGCGCGTTGAAGTTACATTGCCGCACGCCGGAAAAATAACCGGAATGGGGATTCCGGCGGGCGTCACTTTGATTGTTGGCGGGGGGTATCACGGCAAAAGCACGTTGCTGTTGGCCCTGGAAAAAGGCGTCTACAACCACATCCCCGGCGACGGGCGCGAGTTGGTGGTCACTAATCCCACTGCGGTGAAAATCCGGGCCGAGGATGGCCGCGGGGTAGAAGGCGTGGATATTCGGCCCTTTGTCAACAACCTGCCCGACCACGGCCACGCCGCCGCCTTCCGCACCGACAACGCAAGCGGCAGCACCAGTCAGGCGGCCAACATCATTGAGGCGTTAGAAGTAGGCGCTAAACTACTGTTGTTGGACGAAGACACGTGCGCCACCAATTTAATGATCCGCGATGCCCGCATGCAGGCCCTGGTGGAAAAATCGGGCGAGCCGATCACGCCTTTTATTGACCGGGTGCGCCAATTGGCCGCTCCCGCCCAATCCCCGGCAGAGGACGAGAGAACGCGAGGGGTGAGCAGCATCCTGGTGCTGGGTGGCAGCGGCGATTATTTTGACGTAGCCGATACCGTTATTCGCATGGACACATATCTGCCCCAAGATGTGACCGCCAAAGCCAGGACCATTGCAGCCCAACACCCCACCGGTCGGCAGGTAGAAAGCACCGCTGCCTGGCCTGCGCTTACCCCGCGTATCCCCCTGGCCAAAAGTTTGAATCCGCGCAAAGGCAAACGAGAGGTGAGCATCAAGGGCCGAGCCTTGCGGGCCGTTTTATTTGGCCTGGAAGAAATTGACATGAGCGCGGTGGCCCAACTGGTTGACGAAGGGCAGGTGCGGGCCATTGGCCAGGCGCTCAACCTGGCCCGCGAGAGGTTTATGGACAACCGGCGGGAGGTGGCGGCTGTGGTTGAGGCCGTTATCCGGGAAATTGAGCAGGAGGGGCTGGATGCCCTGGACCCCCGCCAAACCGGCGACTACGTGGCGTTCCGGGTGTATGAACTGGCAGCAGCGCTGAACAGATTGCGAACGTTACGGGTGAAATCGGGGACAACCGGCCTCTAATTTGGCAATTGCCAACGATAATTAAAATCTTCACTTGCCTCTCTTAGGTGCAGATCGGAGGAAGCGCGAGATGGCCAATCCACAGACTGACCCGGAACTGCACCCGCTAGCGGACATTGATCAAGTCATCCATGCACCGGCCCGGCTAATGGCGCTCACCTATCTCTATGTAGTCGAAAGTGCTGACTATGTTTTCCTGTATTTGTTTACCGGGTAAATTACCCCTTATGATACCACCAAAAGATGGAAAAATCTATCGTGAAAAAAGGCTATTGTCAGATACGGTCAAACCCTATAAACTGGAGCTATGTCATTTCTTCGTGTCCAATTTTTGGGGTCCATTTTATGCCCCCAATTTTTTGACATAATTCCACTTGTTTGTTAAATTAATTGTTTCAAACCGATCGTATTTTTTATCCAATGCCCAATATTGTCATAGTAACAGTCTATCTTCTAAGCAGTAGGTTACAGGTTCGAGTCCTGTCCGGGGTGCTTTTGTTATCTCCTCACCCTACTACCATCCGTATTTAAAAAACAGAACCGACCCAAAAGTTATGTCACAGCGGCAACTCTTTTTCCGGCAATTCATCCAGGATTTTTTTCACGTTGGGGCTATTCTGCCCAGTTCTCGGGCTTTGGCCCGGGCGGTGGTGGCTTATTTGGCCCGCAAACAGGGCCCGGTGCGCGTCTTGGAGGCCGGCGCGGGCACGGGCGCATTTACCAGAGAAATTGTGCCGTTGTTGCAACCGGGTGATACGCTGGATATTGTTGAAATCAATCCCCGCTTAATGGAGAGTTTGCAACAGCGTTTCCGGCAAGAAACCCAATTTCAAAAACAGGATGTTGAGATCAATTTTATTATTGATGACGTGCGCCATATTTCAAGCAGTCATTTTTACAATTTTATTGTGTTTAGCCTGCCCTTGACCAACTTTCCATCGGCCATGGTCCAAGAAATCCTGGCATTGATGATGAACCAATTGCAGCCAGGCGGTGTATTTAGTTACGTGCATTACATTTTTATCAGCCGGTTCAAATATCTCTTTGGCGGCGCAACCGTCCGCGCCCAGATGAGGGCCAATCAAGAGATAATTGACACCTTTGCCGCCAAATACCAAATCAAACGGCGAGCCGTTTGGTGGAATGTTCCCCCCAGTTGGACCTACTATTGGCAAAAGCCGGGGGTTGATTGACAAAATCAGATGGAGGAAGGGAGAAATGGAGTGTCTAAAAGAAAAAAAGTAAAAACTGCAATGCCCAGTGTGGCCACCATCTGCTCGCTCTTGTTGGGCGCGTCGGCGATTATGGTTTTATTTGACGATAGGTTTTTTCTGGCCGGATGGTTGATTATTCTTGGCTCTATCCTGGACCTGTTAGACGGCCAATTAGCGGTTCGGCTGGAGGCCATCAGTCACCTGGGCAAAGAATTGGATTCGCTGGCCGACGTGGTTACCTTTGGCGTGGCGCCAACCATTATGGTTTACCGGCTGATGATCTACGTGGGCGTGGCTAATCACGTGGCCATGGCTACCTCGCTGGTGTTTGTGCTAGCCGGGGCCTATCGGTTGGCCCGGTATAACACCCTGCCCTCAGATCGCCGGGCCTACTTCAAGGGATTGCCCATTCCGGCGGCCAGTTTGATCCTGATTACCGGCAGTTTTTGGCAGCATTGGGTCATTCACATCTGGTGGATGGCAGCGGTGGTACTGGTCAGCTACTTGATGGTCAGCGTGTTTCCTTACCCCAAAAATATCCACGTTATCAAAGCGCCGCCATTCCTTCTAGCCGCTGTCGCCGTAGTGGTCATCGGTTGGGGCGTTCTGGCCGGCGGCTGGCGAGCAGTTCCTTTTGGCGTTTTCGCGCTGTATGGTCTCAGTGGGCCGGTTGTTTTTCTTTACCGTATGGCCCAACACCGGCGACGTTTGAGCGAGAGTTAAACAATGTGGAGCGGTATTTTGGCAGCCTGGCGGGAGGTGCCCGCCATTGTATTGAGTTTAACCGGCGCCGTTGGGCTAACTTTGTTGGCGCGGCGACGTTGGCTGGTTTTGTTTCCGGCCATTTTACTGGGCTGGGTATTCTACTTTTTTAGAGACCCGGAACGTATCCCTGCCTCAACCTCTCCAAACGTGATCATCGCTCCCGCCGATGGCCGGGTAACGGATATTGAATTGGTGCATGAACCCCACTTTATCCAGGGCCAGGCGCGGCGGGTGAGCGTTTTTATGACCATTTTTGACGTACACGTCCAGCACAATCCCTACCCCGGCCAGGTTTTGCTGACCCATTATGAACCCGGCAGTTTTGCCCCGGCTTTTCTCAAAGATACGCGCCGTAACGAGTCGAACTTAATTGGTTTAGAAACGCCGCGAGGCCGGCTGGCGATTAAACAGATTGCCGGCATTTTGGCCCGGCGCATTGTGTGTTGGGTGGAAAATGGAGACCGGGTTGTGGCCGGGCAGCGATTGGGCCTGATCAGGTTTGGCAGCCGGGTTGACCTGCTGCTGCCGCCGGAAGTAGAGGTGCTGGTGAAAGTGGGCCAGCAAGTATACGGCGGGCAAACGATGATGGCCAAATGGAATTGAATGGCCCTGAATTTATGTTAGCTTTTTTTGACAACTTTAACCTGGACGAATATAATACTCTTTTGTGTGACCGGAAGGCACGGTCGCACTTGTTTTTTGTTAGATAGGCAAAATCCTATTGGAGAGAAACCGGATCATGTATGCAGTGATAGAAAACGGCAGCAAACAGTATCGTGTGGCCGAAGGCGACGTGATAGAAGTGGAAAAGCTGTCTGTGGCAGTAGGCGACAAAGTAAAAATTGAGCGCGTTTTAATGATCGGGGGGGACAAAGACGTTAAGGTTGGCACCCCTTTGGTTGAAGGCGCGCAGGTAACGGCCACGGTTGAAGGCCACGGGCGGAGTAAAAAAGTGATTGTGTATAAACACAAAAAAAATTATCACAAAAAGCAAGGACACCGGCAAAATTTTACCCGCCTGCGCATTGACAAAATAGCGGCCAAAGCCAGGGCTAAAGCCAAAACCAAAACAGAGGAGAGTACAGATGGCGCATAAAAAAGGCGGCGGCTCCAGCCGCAACGGGCGTGATAGTCAAAGTAAACGGCTTGGCGTTAAAAAGTTTGGCGGTGAGTTGGTGAAATCCGGCCACATTCTGGTTCGCCAAAAGGGGACCAAGTTTCACCCGGGCGTGAATGTGGGCATGGGGCGCGATTATACGCTTTTTGCCACCGCTGAAGGTTTTGTCAAATTTGAACACATCAGCCGGGACAAAAAGCGGATCAGCGTTTATCCCGAAGCTGTTTAAACGCAGAGAGGTTGTGAGCAATGAAAAGTAATATTCATCCCAAGTATTACCCTAATGCCCAGGTAATCTGCTCCTGCGGCAATACTTGGACCACCGGCTCAACGGTAGAAGTGATTCGCACCGACGTTTGTTCCCAATGCCATCCCTTTTTTACCGGAGAACAACGCATTGTTGACTCCGCCGGCCAGGTTGACCGCTTTTTGAAACGTCTTGATCGTTACAGCGAACACCAGGCCGATATGAGCAAACGCCAGCAACAGGCTCAAGCGAAAATAAACCAGCGGTTTTTGAAACAAAAATTGGTCGCGCTTGAGTTGAGCGATCGTATTTATCAAATTTTGCAAGGGGCCGATGTGGTGACGGTGGGCGACCTGGCTAAAATGGATAAAGACCGGTTGTTAGCCCTGGAAGGGTTTGGCCCCAAGGCGTTGGAAGAAGTAGAAACTAAGCTCCAGGAAGCAAGAGCCGCTTTTCTTGAGGCCTAAATTTTTTTAGCAGAATTACCAATCAATAGGGCAGACGCGCCAGGGCAGATGCGCCACGCGGTCTGCCCTATTTGTTAGGGCCTAACCCGTTAGACTTTTATTTTTGGCTCATGTCTAGAACAAGTGCAAAATAAATGATATACTGATCAGCAAGAAATGTAACAAACAAGAAGGAGGAAAACTGGT
>JAFGDY010000205.1 GCA_016931895.1 Anaerolineae bacterium | reverse complement strand
ACCAGTTTTCCTCCTTCTTGTTTGTTACATTTCTTGCTGATCAGTATATCATTTATTTTGCACTTGTTCTAGACATGAGCCAAAAATCAATATTGACGTTTCTGACCAACGATCAAACTTTGTTAGCCCATTCATTGCAAATCGTAAATCCTCCAAAGAAAAAATGGCTCATGTATAGAATCTGTGCATGTCATTGCGAGCGCAGCGAAGCAATCCCCGTTCAGCAGGGCTGGAGACCGCTTCGCCTCCGGCTCGCGGTGACATATCCGCACCCGTTTTTTACATGAGCCGAAAAAAATATTTTTCGTTCTACTTGACCAAGGCGCTTTTTATTGAGTGTCGTCTTGCCTGGGTGATTTGGTTTTTACAGTCGGTCTGTGGGCGGGCGGCACATGCCGAGTGTTATTTGCCGGTATATAGGGCTGTTGCTGCGTTGCGGCATGGTCCAATTCATTCAGCGGCCCACCTCCAGCACCATTCCGTCACGGGCCATCAGTACCCGGGTTGGCGTGCCGGCGGCTATTTCCATAGCCTCGCGTTCCATTTGGGCCAGCGTCCGGTCGTTATGGCCGGGTGAATGATGGAATAAAACTGCTCGTTCTACCTCCGCTTCCACGGCCAATTGCACCGCTTCCAAATGGGTACTGTGGCCCCAATCTTCCCGCTCCTGGCGCAGTTCCGGGGTATACATGGCATCCATAATCCAGAGGTTGGCGTTTTGAGCCAACTTTAGCAATTTGTTATCAATGGCCGGGTTACCAATGCCGTAGTCGGTGGAGTAGACCAGCACCGCGTTACCATATTGAACCCGATAAGTTAACACTTTACCCGGATGTTGGTGTGGCGTGGCTTGCACCCGAAACCCGGCGATGTCCATATCTTGGTCCAGAGTCACCGGCCGATAGTCCAAATTGGCAGACAGATTTTGGGTGCCCTTGAGCGGGGAATAGTTAGAGGTAAATAGTCGCTCAATGGTTGAGCGAAGGTTTTCTACCGAGTCGCCATAAAAGGTAATGCGATTGCCCGGCACAAATATGGGCAAAAAAAAGGGCAAACCAATCACGTGATCCCAGTGATAATGGCTGATAAGAAAATGTAGTTCACCCTGACCGCGACCACAAGCGCCGGCCATTAACGCTGTTTGCAGCGCGGTCAAGCCAGAACCGCCATCCAGGATAAGATACGGATTGCCCGACTGGGTCACCGCTCCGGGGTTGTGGTTTGAAACGCCAATGAGTTCAATGCACGGAGTTTCACCGCCGTAATACAGGTTGGCCTGGCCCGGCGTGGTAATTGAGCCTCTGGTGCCCCAAAGCTGCACGCGAATCATCCGGTTTCTTCCTTTTTGTCCATGTTTGTGTACCAGCCTTCGGTGGCGGCGCTCACCTCAAAAGCATCGCCGGCGCTTAAATCCCGGCCTAAAGCCAGTTTGGTGTCTATTTCAGTATCGGAGTGGTCAGGGTTGTGATGAAATAGCACCAGGTGTTTTACCTCGGCCAACCGGGCCACTTCCAGCGCATCTTCCACGGTGCAATGGCCCCAATGGTATTTACCCACCATCTCGTGTTCAAAAAATTGGGTGTCGTGCACTAAAATATCACTGCGGCGGGCGCAATGCGCCAACTGCGCCAAAAAACCTTCAGCGTATACATCATCGGGCACAGGCAGGCCCATCCCATCCCCCAATCGGGTTTCACGTATCCGGCCGGTATCCGTATAGACCGTGATCGCGGTTCCATCGGCCTCAATGCGATACCCAATCGTTATCCCGGCATGATTCAATTGGACCGTCTCAATCCGAAAGTCGCCAAATTTCAGGGGGTCGCCCAGATTAAAGGCATGGTAATCAAGTTGAGCCTGCATCAGCGCCTCAAAGGAAACCGGAAAATTGAGGTCCGCGTGCTGGCCGGATAAGATGTCACGAATATGGCTGCCGATTTGCCCGGCTGAGGCAATGATAAAGTGGTTTCCCCGGCAACTGAAAGGGGTAAAAAAGGGGAAACCCAGGATGTGATCCCAGTGCGTGTGGGTAACTAAAATGATGGCCTCGCCCTGCCCCTGCCCAAAAGCCTGCTGCATCAACTCGTTGCCCAATACGCGGATACCCGACCCCCCATCCAGGATGAGGTGTTGCCCCGACCGGCTCAAAAAATGCAGGCAGGTGGTGTTACCTCCATATCGAATTTGATCTCGACGGGCAGTAGGGTAAGAACCTCTCACGCCGTAAAAGGTTAAACGCATTGTGATTCCCTGGGCTGAATTACGTCGTTGGTTCAGGATTCGTTGAATGTATTGTACCACTGCTCTATCACTATGCCAATGGGCTATCTCTCCTGCCTGCTTTTTCTAACAGCCATAACCCATCCTCCTGCCAACACCAGCAAAGCCAGGCCACTCACCCACATTCCCATTTGCAATGAAGCAGGTTTGAATTCAAATACAAGCACATGTTCCCCTACCGGTAATTCTACGGCTCTAAACATAATGTTGACCGGCATTATCTCGACGGGTTGTCCATCAACCCTAACCTGCCAGCCGGGATAATACGCCTCGCTCAATACCAACCAGCCAGGCGAGGCCAGGTTGGCCGTCACTTCAACTCGTTCCGGGGTGTAGGCAGTAATCAAGGCGCTCTCAGAGGTAGAAGGTCGGCCCAAAGCGATGGGGCCAACTGTTTCGCCCTCACCGGCCAAACGGACCAACGTTTGCCGGAGGTCAAAATTCCGGTTGCGCATTAAGGCCAGAGCTTGCGCGGTATCGGCCACCAGCTCAGCCCGGTGAACGATGAAGGCGCGGGGTAACACGGTTTGATTCTCATAAATTTTTACATCCCCGGAGTGGACCTGGCGGTATTCTCCCTGCGTGGAAAGGATGATGGAACGGCTGGTGTGGGTCGGCTCATGAATGAGGCTTAGACCTTTGAGAATGAATTGGCCCTGGGGCAGAAGGCCGGTTAATTTGATCCGGGTGATTGGCCGGCGGTTAGTTAAGGTATAAACTGTAACATAATCCACCCCTGCCGCCTCGTAAGGCCAGGCCACGCCGATGTTGGCCTGCGGATGGGCGGCGTGGGGAGGGTAAATGCCTTCAGCGGTGTCTACCCCGGCTTTAAGGGTGAAGGTTTCATCGGGGTCGGCGCTGCCGCCCGCGCCGTCGGCAAAGGTGAGGGTTAGTTCGGCCACGGGAGTACCGGCGGGTAAATGAGCGGCTTCGGCCAGGTGAGAAACAAGACCAATGGCCGTGGCCGGAAAGGCAGGGATGTCGGTGGTGGCGATAGACTGGCCGGGGGCCAGATGCGCCGGAAATTGCAGGTCGTAAAAAATGCCGTCAATCCAGGCGTCAAAAACTTTGTCGGTGATGATCCAGCGGGTATTGAGCAGGGAGAGCAACTGGCCCGGCGGCACAAAACGCAACTTTTCCCGCAAACGCCCGTCCAACGACAGATCGTCGGGGGGCAGGAAGAGTTTTTGCAAGGTGACAAAGTTGGCCAAGGGCAAAATCCCGCCGTCGTAGCCGTCAACGCTATACAAGCCGTAAACCAGGGGCAGGTTAAAAAAAAGAACTTCTTTTTGTTTTGTAGCCACTATTAAATTATACAAAGCTTTGTCCGACAGGCTGGGACCGTAAATTTGGGCCAATTCGCGCGCGTCCCCGGGGTCGTAGGCAATGCCGGACAGGCTGAGGAAACGATCAGGAGGCGTGGCGTTGGCGGCAACCGAGCGTAAAAAGGCCACGCTATTACGCATGGAGTGATAGGCCTGGGGCGCGGTGGGATGGTTGTAACTAAGGGTTTGGGCCGAGCAGAAGAGTTCGACGATGAGCAGGGGCAGCAAAAGCCAGGGGCCGGGAGTTGGGGCCGGGCGTTTTTTCTGAGAAAAACCACTCAGGGATGAAGGGCGTAAAATATAGTAGATAAGCCCAAACGTGATCAAGGCCAGGCTCAACCAGATAACGAGCGTGGCAAAGGGTGGGGTTTTCCAAACGCCAAAAACCAGAACAAGGCCGGCAGGCAAAACAATAAAAAAGGCCAACCGCCGCCGGCGGGCGCGGAGCCAGCGCCAGGTTACGGCCAAATGCTCGCGCAAGAGGAGAGGCTTAAAGAGAGCGTTACAGCCATAACCGGCCAAAACGGACACGCCAAAAATATACAACAACAACCAGCGGGGAGGAACCCGGAACAGGTTAAACCCGGGTACCAGGGTGTAAAGGGCCAGGTAGAGCGGGCCGCTGTAGAGGCCCACACTCAACCCCAAACCGCCGGCCGCCACAACCACAAAACGGCGGATCTCTGGCCGCCGGAGAGCGCCAAACGCGCCTATCAGGGCCAGGCCAAAACCGCTCACCCCCACGTAGGCAACCCGCTCGCCAAACGCTTCATCCCACACCTGGGCCAGGTCCACCCCCAACGGAGGCAGCAGGGCGTAGGGCAGGGTAACGGGCGATAGGCTAAAAGAAACGGTTTCGCGGAAAGGCAGGCCGCCGCTGCGGATAGAGTGGGCCGACAACTCGGCGGTGGGGATAAGCTGGATAGCGGCCACGGCAGCCGCCAGCAGCGCCGCCACGATCAAGGGCCACAAGTATTGGGTGAAGGTTATGCGTAAAGTATTAAATTTAACTTGAAATCCTTGACCCTTGGCCGCCGACCGCTGGCCCTCGCTCAAGCCCTGCCACAAAGCATACAGGCCCAGGCCAAACAGGGAGATGAAAACGGTTTGGGCGTGGCCGGCCAGAAGCGTGAGGGCAATCACAAAGGCTAACAGCAGAAACCAGGGCCAACGTTGTTGACTTTTGTGTTTTAGGCCAAAATCATAAAACAAAAAAAGCAGCGGCAGCCAGACCGCGGCATTAAGCTGGTTGATGTGTTCTACCTGCGCGCCCAGGTAACCGCCAAAGGCAAACACCACGGCGGCCGTCCACGCGCTGAACCAGGCCAGTTGCAAAGATAAACGGGTGTAGACCAACATGAACACCCCGGCCAAAACAAGGTGCAGCCCAATAGACCAGGCTACCTGCCGGGGAGGGTCGAGCCAGATAAAGAGCCAATTGAACGGGTAAAAAACCCCCACCTGGCTGTTGGCCAATAACGGCGCGCCCATAAACAGATAAGGATTCCAGAGGGGCAACTGCCCCTGGCGTAAGACCGCGGTAGCGTAGGCTTTGTAGGGATAAAAATAAAGAAAGGAGTCCACGCCAACCAGGATGAGATTGGTCAACAAGATTTTCCAGAAAAACAGGAATGTCAACAGGATGATGGTCAAGATGGAAATGATTTTGGTTAAATTAGATTTCATTGCAGTTTAGCGTAGTGGCAGGCGTGGAAAAGTTCCTGCCTTGCTATCCCCTATTCCCCCTTTTCACTATTTGATACAGCACCAGGGATGGATTCCCCGCAGGCGTATAAGCCCGGCTCAATTCCTGTAATGCTAAATTATTTTCAGCCAGGGCTAACCTGGCTTCGGTTTCGGAACGCCAGGACGGGAAAACAATCAGTTGGCCAGGTTGGGCCTGGCCGGCCAAAAACTCCGCCGACGGCCAGTATTGTAAATCATAGGGATAATGCCACAAATAGTATCGCCAATGCGTGCCCAGCCAACGATGGTAAAGCGTGGTGGTGGCCCCGGCGTGGCCTTGCAGGTAAGCCACAAGCTGGTCAATTCCCCTTAACGCGCCGCTATTGCTGCCCAAAGGATAACGGCCGTTGACCGCATCTTGAACGGGTCTGCCTAAACTTAGGCCAAGTAAACAAATAAGGCTCAAACCCAGAACCGGCCTAACTATGGACAATAACCTTGGCCGGCGATCAAGCCAGACCTCTTTTAAGATTAGCCAGGGCAACCATAAAATCCGGGCCAGTAGCAGCGCCAGGAAAGGAATCAGCCCTAATAGGTAGCGATCCCAAACTTGAAACGAAAACCAGGAATGAACCAGGATAAAGATTAGACTAAAGAATGAGAATAACCAATCGGTTTGGACTTGAAGAGTGGCCGGTTGGTAAATGGGCCGGTTGGTAGCTAGGGATTGTTTTTTGTTGATGATGTGGTAGGTGTTCCAGATCAATAACAACGGTAGCCCTGTTAAAAAAATGGTATTCAAAACCGGCGCGGCTGTAGCGTAGGTTAATAACTCAATAAATCCCGCCCACCGCGCGCCAAAATTCTGGCTGCCGGTGTTCAGCCCGCCGTAGTTAATCAGGCTTAACTGCCAGAAACCGGGCGATTGGTCGCGGTTAAAATCCCATAAAAAAACAAGCGCCAAAACAAGAATTGCGGCTATAAAAAAGTTACGTATTGCGTATTGGGTTTTGCGTATTATCTGGCTCTTGCCTCCTGACACCTGACGTTTGACCCTTGCCCCTTGCCCCTTGCCCCTTGCCCCTTGATACTTGACCCTTAACAACAACACCATTACCACCAACGGCGCATAAAACACTCCTTGCTGTTTGGTCACAATAGCCAACCCCAAAAACATTCCGGCCAAAAGGGATTGGACATAAACAGCAGCCAGGCAAGCGGCCAAGACCAACATCACCAGCATTGGATCGGTAAAGGCGGTGGGGGCAAAGAGAATGGTAAAGGGCGAGAGCGCCACCAGCCAGGCGGCTAACCCGCCAACGTAGTTGCCGTACAATTTGTGTCCTAACCAGAAGGTCAAACCTACGGTTAAAACGGTAAATAATAAAGATGGCAGCCGCGCCGAGGTTTCCGTATTACCAAATAGCCACAACGTCCCGGCCACCGTGTAAAGAAAAAGAGGTGGTTTGTCTATGGGTGTTTGCGCCAGAAATGGATTTTCACCGGACGTTATCTCCAGCGCCCAGGTAGCATAAAGCGCCTCATCGTGATGAAAAGGCCGGGTGGCGAGAAGATTAAGGGGCAGTAACCCCGCCACTAACATTGCCAGGCCAGCGCTTATGGCCAGCCACAGGCGCGTTGTCTCCCCCGGCTGCCGTCGTAGCCGGGTCTGCGTTGAGGGTTGGGCCGGCAGAGGCGGTTGCTCGCTTTTCTCCGGCCAATCGCCAGGAATTTGAGCCGGATTTTTGTTGCCGCGCCGGAAAACTTTGGGCAGTATACTTTTAAACCAATCAAACGTTGACATTGTCCCAATTTTACCACAGTATTACCCTTCCCAAAAGATAAAACCGGCTAACGGGTCTGTCCGAAATTTTAGGAGGACTGGGGGGGTGTGGAGGTATCCCCCCAAATTCCCCCCTGTGCTTTCCTAAAATTCTGGACGCACCCCCGGCTAACCATAGAAGCGGTGCTCAGATCGGGAACCGTTGATAATTCAACCAGAGGCACAGGCATTGGATTTAGGCGAGAAAACGAGAAGTCTATTATACGTGCATTAACAAGGCGTGTTCGGTTTGGGCCAGGGGCCAGGTTTTGCGCACCAGGGGAACTACGGATTGGCGGGGAGTGAGATTGACTTTTTTGACGGGCAGGTTAACGGCCGGATTAGGGGAATTTAGGGGCCAGGATTCCATTTGAAAAATCAACGGAGCAAGGCAAAAAAAGCTCTCTGCTTGGCTACCGGCCAGCTTCTACACTGTTTCTCCACTGGCAATAAAGTCGGTCTGAAAGTGCCCTTCGGTAACATCAGGATTGATAATAACGTTATGGCCTATTCTAATGCCGGGGGGGATGCGCGCGTTTTTGCCAATAACCGTTAAGCCGGTATTGAGCCGGCCGGGATGGAGGCGGTTGGGCACGTTATCAACACCATAGCCAATTTCTGCGCCTTCACCAATATACACTTCTTTGTCAATGATGGTTCGTTCAACTCTGGCCTTGGCCCCAATCACGGTATCGTTCATAATTACGGAATCGCGCACCACTGCCCCGGCTTCAACCCGCACGCCCGGCGAAAGGACGGAACTTTCAACCACTCCATTAATGATACAACCATTAGAAAGTAAATTGCCCCCCACCCAGGCTTCAGGCCCAATCTGGACCGGCGGCTGTTCCTCACTGCGGGTGTGGATGACCCATTCGGGGTCATATAAATCCAGGGCCGGGGTTTCGGCCAACAAAGCCATATTGGCTTCCCAGTAGGCTTGCAGGGTGCCCACATCGGCCCAGTAGCCTTCAAAGGTATAGGCAGAAACTTTATGAGTATGCAGGATGTTGGGCAACACATCCCGGCCAAAATCATTCAATGTTTCATCGGCCAAAATCTGTCGGAGCGCGTCAAACTGAAATACGTAAATTCCCATCGAGGCCAATGTTTCTTTGGATCGGCGTGGCTTTTCTTTAAAGTTGATCACCCGCATGTTACTTTCAACGCCCACAATGCCAAACCGATACGTTTCAAACGGGCTGACCCGGCGCACGGCCAGGGTCACGTCGGTTTTCATTTGTTGGTGAAAGCGCAGCATAGGCCGGTAATCCATTTTGTAAATATGGTCGCCGGCCAGGATGAGCACGTTATCCACGCGCTGCTCTTCAATAAAATCCATGTTGCGCCGTACGGCATCGGCGGTGCCGCGCTGCCAGCCGCTGTGCCCCGGTCCCAGGTAAGGCTGTAACAGGCGCACTCCTCCCTGCGAGCGATCTAAATCCCAGGGTTTGCCCACCCCCACGTGGTCATTCAAAGAGCGAGGTATATATTGGGTTAGCAGGGCCACATTATAAAGCCCCGAATTAACGCAGTTTGACATTGGAAAGTCAATGATCCGAAATTTGCCACCAAAAGGAATGGCCGGCTCAGAGCGAACCGCCGTGAACACGCTCAAATCCTCGCTGGCTCCACCGGCCATGATCATGACTAAAGTATTCATCAATTACACCGTGTTCCCGCTCAAAATTTCTGTTCCGGGAAAGTCGCTTTCCTGCCGGTTGGAACGGACCAATACGTTACGGCCCAGGCGTAAACCACCGGGCACGTGCGCGCCTGCGCCAACAACCGTAATGCCGGTATTGAGTTTATCCGGCAGCTCTTGATTAGGCGTCAGGTCATCACCATAGCCTACATAAGTGCCCGTACCAATGACCACGTTTTCGTCCACAACAGACCGGTCCACCACGGCCCCCGGTCCAATCCAGGTGTCATTAATAATCACCGATTCCCGCACCAGCGCCCCCGGCGAAACATACACGCCCGGTGAAAACACCGAGCGCTCCACCCGCCCCCGAATGACGCAGCCATTGGAAATGAGGCTGTTGACCACCTGGGCTTGCGGCCCCAATTTTACCGGCGGGCGTTCCTCGCTGCGGGTATGAATGATCCAGCCGGGGTCGTGCAGTTTAAGGGCATTATTGGCCGGATCGGTTAAGGCCAGGTTAGTTTCCCAGTAAGATTGCAGGGTGCCGACATCCACCCAATAGCCCTCAAAAGGATAGGCATACACCTTATCCCGGTCAATCATACTGGGGATAACGTCTTTGCCAAAGTCAATGCGGGGCGACTCGGCGCTGCCTTCGGTTAAACGCTCAAACAGCGTATTGGTATTAAAAATATAAATGCCCATCGAGGCCAGGGTGCCTTTATCTTGGTCTTTGGGCTTCTCATGAAATTCGGTAACGCGCATATTACGATTCACCGTCATAATGCCCAGGCGGTGCACCTCTTCCAGGGGGACGTTCATTACGGCTACGGTTAGATCGGCTCCCTTTTCAGCGTGATAGGCCAGCATGGGGCGGTAATCCATTTTGTAGATATGATCCCCGGAGAGGATAAGCGCCACATCTGGATTTTTCTCTTGAATAAAATCAAGGTTACGGCAAACCGCGTCTGCCGTGCCGCGATACCAATCCAGGTCGGCGCTGCCGCCCTGGTAGGGCTGGCGCAGGTGAACGCCGCCCCGCTGCCGGTCCAAATCCCAGGGTTTGCCAATGCCAATATGCGCATTGAGGGAATGGGGCCGGTATTGGGTAAGCACGGCCACATCGTAAATGCCGGAATTAACACAATTGGAGAGGGTAAAATCAATAATTCTGTATTTGCCGGCAAAAGGCACGGCCGGTTTGGCTCGTTTGTCTGAAAGCACCGTCAAGCGGGTCCCGGCCCCCCCGGCCATTAAGACGGCTAAGGTTTGCATAAATGAACTCCAACTTCAAAGGGCAAGTAACAAATCGCAAGCAATAAATAGCAAACAGCAACCTGCTACTTTGCTACTCCTGCTACTCTGCTATCCTGCTGCTTGTTAAGGAAATAAACGCCGGGCCTTGATCTCGGCCACGGCATCTTCGCGGAAGCGGTAAAGGCGGGCGGGGCGGCCCCCGGTGTCTCGATAGCCATCAACTTTTTCCACCACCTGGGTTTTGCGCAGTTTGCTGCGGAAATTACCTTTGTCTAACTTGGCGCCCAGAATGATCTCATAAGCGTCTTGCAACTCTCGCAGGGTAAATTTCTCCGGCAAAAGCTGAAACCCCACCGCCGAATACTCCAATTTATAACGCAAACGGATCAAAGCGTACTCCAAAATATCGGCATGGTCAAAGGCCAGTTGGGGCAAATCATACACCGAGAACCAACCCACATCTTCCGCATCGTCAGTGGCGTGGGGATGAAGTTTATCTGCGCCCACCAGGGCAAAGTAGGCTACCGTAATCACCCGGGTGCGGGGATCGCGGCCGGGTTCGCCAAAAGTGTAGAGTTGCTCCAGGTAAACTTGATCTCTGGTCACATTGGTTTCTTCGGCCAATTCACGATAAGCCGCATCTTCCAGGCTTTCATTCATTTTTACAAAGCCGCCCGGGATAGCCCACATCCCTTCATACGGCCAGGCCTTGCGTTTGATCAAAAGAACCTTTAGCAGTTCGTCAAGAATGCTAAAAACAACCACATCAACCGTTACTGAGGGGCGTTCATATTTGCTGACATCATAAGTTTCGGCTGTTTCTGGCGTGCTCATGGAAACTCTTCCATCATGGTTACTGTTAAGCAATTAATCGCAGACCCACCGGCGGGAATGTATCTTCTGTAGTAGAGGAATTTTAGTATAAACTGAGTTAGTCCTGCTGTCAAAATTGTTTACTTGACCCCTTTTGATGTGCCAATCGCCAGAGCTTTTCTCTGCTCTGTTTATTATGCCTTGTTACCGGAAAGTAGAGACCTATTTCACAAACCAAATTATATCCGCTAAAACCTTATGTTCGTTCAAAGACAATTGCGCCAACTCTGCTGTCGCAAAACCGGCCACATAATCCTTGATGACCTGCCGCAGGCTGCTGATCTCGGCCCTGAGCGACCAATGTTCCCCGTCACGCGCGTAAAGCAGAATAAATAAACGGTTGGCCGTATGATACCGCTGTTGCCGGCTCTGGTTCCGGTAAAGCCAGCGAATCAGGTGGGCTTTGTGGTACCGGGCAAACTCCACCGAATAGGGGTATTGCTGGGGAAATACGCTCGTTTTGTGGTCAAAGTTGATGCCCTGGATCGAAAAGTCCACCAGCCGGTCTTTTTGATTGGTGTGGGCCGTCACGCCGGGCAGGATACAAAATATCTGTTCCACCGCCACCGCCGACCAAAAACTGAACCAACGATTAATGGCATACTCCGCCAGGGCCTGGTCGAGCGGCGCCACTGCTTGCCGCAGCGCCTCCCAGTGGTAGATTTGATAAACAAAGTTGGTCTGCCGGTCCCAGGCATCCGTTTGTTTCCTGCCCCAAGCGGTGGGGGGATAGTGGGCCACCCGCTGTTGGAGTTGGGCTTCTATCTGTTCGATGGTTGGCACAATGTTACTCTGTCGCATGTTTTTTTTGCGCCACCGTACGGACAGGACATTGTCCTGTCCCTACCGCCAAAATTTTGGAACGCGCCTCCGCAGTATACCATATTCCCTCCAAAAGCTGAATGTGCTATACTGTTATTAGCCGGGCCGCCCAACGGCTGGCCGGGCCAGAAACCTGAACGGCGAGGAGCAACAGGATGGCCAAACCAAAATCCGCCAAACCTCAAGCCAATATCGCCTTTGAAGAGATAGAACACACGGCCGATTGGGCGCTGCGGATACAGGGGCAAGATTTACGCCAGTTATTGCTCAATGCCGCCCGCGGCATGAGCAGTTTGCTGGTGGCTGATTTGGCCGACGTTCCGGCCACGCGAGAAGAGCAATTGGAGATAGAAGCCTATGACGCCGAAAGCCTGCTGGTCAACTGGTTGAGCGAGCTGGCCTACCGGGCCGAAGTTGAAGGAATCGTTTTTGCTGAGTTTGACCTATCCCGCGTCACCCCTACTCACCTGCAAGCCGCCGTCCGAGGCGGTCACGTATCTGACCTACAGAAACACATCAAGGCCGTTACCTACCACAATTTGGAAATCATCAAAACAGATCGTGGCCTGGAGGCAACCGTTGTTTTTGACGTGTAAAGCGGGTGTATCCCAAAATTTTGGTGGTAGGGACAGAACAATATTCTGTCCCTACCTTATTGGCCCAAGAATTGGGACAGACCCTGTAAAGCGGGGAGAGGCAGGGCGCTTTAAGCTTAATGATGATATAATTTTTGACCAACGACGAACGACGAATGAGGGGCGACGAATGATGGACGGCGGAAATTGGCCAGTGGTCGCTTGTCATTGACCTCTTGTCGTTGGTCGTTGGCCCCTGGTCGTTCGTCGTTGCTTGGGCAGTAAAAAATAGGAGTGCGGAAATGGTCAGTCAAAGTGATTTTAAACAAATTGATAAGTACGTTTATGAAATCCCCCAATCTTTCCGCGCCGACATGCGCGTGCCGGCGCGCTTTTATGCCGACCCCGATTTGCTGGAAAATATGTTGGGCGATAAAAGCCTGGAGCAACTGGCCAACACGGCTACGCTGCCGGGGGTGGTGAATTATGCCCTGGCTATGCCCGACATCCACCAAGGCTACGGTTTCCCCATTGGAGGCGTGGTAGCCACGGCATGGCCCGATGGCGTCATCTCGCCGGGGGGGGTAGGCTACGATATTAATTGCGGCGTACGCCTGCTGGCCACCCACCTACATCAACAAGAAGTTGCCCCCTACTTAAACGACCTGGCGACAATGCTGTATCACCATTGTCCAAGCGGGGTGGGCAAAGGCGGGCACGTCAAACTCAAGCCGGGCGAGTTGGAGCGGCTGGTGGAAACCGGCGCGCGCTGGGCGCTGAAACGAGGGTTTGCCACAGAGGAAGACCTGGTTCGCACCGAAGAGAACGGCTGTATTGAAGGGGCCGACGCGGGCCTGGTGAGCGAACGGGCCAAAAAACGCGGCCAGGACCAGGTGGGCACTCTGGGGGCAGGCAACCATTTTATTGAAGTTGATGAAGTGGATGAAGTGTTTGATGAGACTGCGGCCCAGCGCACCGGCCTTTTCCCCGGCCAGGTAGTGGTGCAAATTCACTGCGGCTCGCGCGGTTTTGGCCACCAGATTTGTAGCGACTACGTGAACCGCTTCCAAAAAGTAATCCACCAGTATGGCATCACCTTGCCCGACCGGGAGTTGGTCTGCGCCCCTCTCAGCAGCCCGGCGGGGCAGGATTACCTGGCGGCAATGAAAGCTGCGGCTAATTACGCCTTTGCCAACCGGCAGGTGCTTACCTATCACATCCGCCGTAGTTTTGAGGAGGTGCTGGCCGGCAAGGTGAAAAATCATCACGTTTACCAGGTGTACGATATTGCCCACAATATGGCCAAAATTGAGGAGCACGAAAGCCAGGGGCGCAAAATAAAAGTATGCGTGCATCGTAAGGGAGCCACGCGCGCCTTTGGACCGGGGTCGCCGGTGTTGCCGGGTGTTTATCGCGACATCGGCCAGCCGGTGCTGGTGCCTGGCTCGATGGGCACGGCCAGTTGGGTGCTGCTGGGCACCGAGGGTTCCATGAACCAGACCTTTGGTTCCACCTGCCACGGGGCCGGGCGGATGATGAGTCGCTCTAAGGCCAAAAAAACGGTCTGGGGCGCGGAACTACGTGAGGAATTGGAGGCGGGGGGCATCCACGTGCGAGCAGGCAGCATGGCGGGCCTGGCCGAAGAAGCGCCCCTGGCCTACAAAGATGTGGATAAGGTAGTTGAGGTGGTACATGGGGCTGGCATTGCCAAAAAAGTGGCTCGGTTGGTGCCAATAGCAGTTATTAAGGGATAAAAAATGACCAACGACGAAAGACCAACGACCAAATTCGGAGGCCAACATGCTACGTACATTATGGCGGCGAACCTTTGTAGATGACGGCAATCTGGCTAATTTGGCCGACTTGCGCAACCAACTGGTGAATCGCCTGGCTATCCTGTTGATCGGGGCCGGCGGCCTGGCAATGT
>JAFGDY010000204.1 GCA_016931895.1 Anaerolineae bacterium | reverse complement strand
AACTGCTAGCCCTTCAATCCCAACTATTTTGCCCCTTTTTTATCCCTTTTTTCCCTTTCCTATTCTCCTGCAAAAGTCGAGTCATTACTCAATCCTTATCAACCTACCAGGAGACCTTAAATGCCTAACATTCAAGCATCAAAGTTGATTGAAGGCGTGCAAATTGTTACGCTCAAATCCTTTGCCGATGAGCGGGGGTATTTTATTGAAACGTTTCGTAAAGAGTGGTTTCCCCAACGCAGTTGGGAGATTGTGCAAACCAACCGATCCAATTCCAAAGCCGGGGTGCTACGGGGATTGCATTATCATTTTCGCCAGGTAGATTATTGGTACGTGGTGGCCGGGAAGATACGGACCGGTTTGTTTGATTTGCGGACAGCCTCGCCAACTTACGGCGCGACCCAAACGCTTGAACTGGGAGAAGATAATCAGCTTGGCCTGTTTATCCCCGTTGGCGTAGCCCACGGCTTTGTGGCCCTCACCGACGCCACCCTGACTTATGTGGTTGACAATTATTATGATAGCCAGGACGAGTACGGCATTGCCTGGAATGATCCCGACATTGCGCTGCCCTGGGGGGTGGAATCCCCCATGGTCTCTCCCAGGGACGCCGCCAATCCATTTTTGCACAACATCCCGCCCCAAAAAATTCCCGATGGGCACTAAGCCCATCGGGACACTTTTCAACCAGGCTGGTTAATCAGCTTGGTAAAATAATCAGGTAACCTCCAGAAGTTCAATATCAAATGTCAATTCCTGGCCGGCCAGGGGATGGTTGGCGTCTAGGGTGATATTTTTTTCTGAAATCTCGCTGACCGTAACGCCAATGGTTTGCCCATCCGGTTGGTGAATTTCTAACCGCTGGCCAATTTCTGGGGTCAAGTGGGTGGGGATTTGGTTTCGGTTTAGGGTTAACATTAATTCTGCATGGTGTGGGCCGTAGGCTTTATCCGGCGGGATGGTTTCGGTTTTTGATTCGCCCAGGCTCATGCCAATCACGGCTTCTTCAAAGCCCGGAATAATTTGCCCTCTGCCAATAGTAAATTGGAGAGGATCACGGTCAACGGACGTGTCAAATACGGTGCCATCCTCCAATTTCCCGGTATAGTGAACCTTAACCGTATTCCCATTTTCTGCTTGAACCATTGTTCTATCTCCTAAACTCTATTACAATTCAATAGGCGCGTTTGACCTACCTATTTTTTAAAAACCTAATCTCTGGCCAATCTTTTAGTATCTGCGCGGGCCGCCGCCGCCTCTTCTGGGGGGCCTATTATCTCTCCTTTCTCGGGGCGGACGCGCTTCATCAATCCGCAAATTGCGGCCTTTGAACTCGGTGCCGTTCAAGGCTTCCTTGGCCTGTTCGGCTTCGGCTTGACTGGACATTTCCACAAAGCCAAAACCCTTCCCCTCAATGATGTTGACCTGTTTGACTTCGCCATAGCCGGCAAACAATTCGGCCAATTCATCACTGGTGGTCGCGTAACTCAGATTCCCTACATAAAGTTTATTGCCTTGCATTCTAAGAATCCTTTCTTTACAAACAATTAAAAGTAAAGTTATAGGGGGTTTCAGCCAACGTCCCCCTCAAATCAAAAAACCACAAACCATTTTGGAGCAAACACTCCTTACAGTTTGTGGTTTAATTAACCTTGAATATATCTATTCTTCCAACCCATCTGATGATTCTCTGCGGCGCTTTCCGGTACTCTTTAGTGTTCCAAATGGGCAATACTCACCGCGCTAGAGAGTAAGAGCACCTGAAGAAAATCGCCAGAAAGGTGGAAAAACACATCACAGATGTCCCATTGCAAAACTAAAAAGTATTCAATTGTATTGAACATATCACAGATTGGTGAATACGTCAAACTGTAGGGTTAATTATCAAGATGGGGACATAACCAACTTTAAGGGTTCTAAAAATCAAGGCTGCCAACAAATAACAGCTTTTGGTTTTGGGGAGGAGACAACGACCCGGCCCGGGAAAACTTTGGGGGACAGGACTCAATTGATAGTGGCTAAACCCATTAATTTATCTGCTCCAACTTAACTGCTCATCCCACCAATTTCGCAGCCCGTAGGGGGGACGTTCGGCGGGGATAAAGATTGCCTCTGGCAGGCTGACCACTTGATGCACCTGGCCGCTATTTACATGCAATAGCCAGATACCCCAAACTCCGCCCCGGTTGGAGAGGAAAGCGAGCCATTCGCCGTCGGGAGACCAGGTAGGCAGACCATCAATGGCCGGGCCGGTAGTTAAACGACGCGCCTGGCGGCCATCACTGTTGACCAAGTACAGGTCCCAGTTATCGTCAGGATTGGCCATGTAAGCAATCTGCTCGCTCACGGGCGACCAATCCGGCGATTTGGCCAGGGGGTCTTCCAAAAATGGATAGGAATCGTACTCACTATTATCCAGATCGCCCAGCCACAGGCCGCAGCGTTCGGTGGAAAAAGTGTCGCAACTTTCAAAGGCAAAACGGTAGCCGTCGGGGGCAAAAGTGGGCGATTTTCCTTCGCGGCGCAAATTTATTTCCACCGAGCCGTCTCCCCAACTGGTGTACAGCCGCCAGCGCCGGTCCATTTCCCGCTGCGAGGCAAAAATAAGCCGGTTTTCCGTAGGCGACCAGTCGGGTTGGGCGTCTTCCCAAAAACCGCCCACTCGCTGCGGGGTGTAACCTTCCAGATTGCTGCTTAGCAGAGAGCGGGGGCTGGTTGGCTCGCTCCAGGCGCGATAGGCTATTTGTTGGCCGTTTTCGACCAGCGCCGGTTCGGAAACGCCCTCAAGGGGAAAGAAACGATGATTACTGCCATCAGGCTTGATCAAGTGGATTTCATAAAATTGACGGCCTGGCGCATTATTGAAAAAAGAAAAGGCAATTGTGCCGGCGGGCGGGTTCAACTCTGGAACTTCAGCAGGTGACAGGGTGTCTGCTGTATCCAGGAGCAAGTTTTCTTCCTCTGGCTGCCGGGTAAGAGAAGACAAGGGGGGAGTGGTGGACATTCTTGGGAGAATTGAGTCAGCAGAAGATGGAGATGGTTTGGGCAATGTGTCACCCAGAGAAGACTGTTTTAAGATGGGTGTAGCCTCAACTGCCGGGAGCATAAGGGTGGTGGCAGTGGGTGTTGCCGTGGCAATCTCCCCGCCGCTGCCGGGCCGCCCCGATTGAAGTTCAGAGGCAACATCAGGGCCGACCATTTGACCCTGAATAACCCCAAACACGCCAAAGGCCAGGAGGGAGACGATGGCCAAGGTCCCCACCGCATTAAGCGCCCGCCCCGAGGCGGCCCAGGGAAAAGCAAAACGGCGCGGTGTATTGGCCCGGGCCAGGGCATGGCGGATTTGCCGGCTTAAGGCCGGGGGAGGCGCCGGCCGGCCAAGAACTGTTTTTAAGACCGGGCCTAATTCATGGGACACCCGCCGGGCGTCAAAAAAACGTTGAGCGCAGCCAGGGCACACGGCCAGGTGTTCATCAACTAACTGTCGTTCTTCCGGCGAAAGTTGATGGTCAAGATAAGCTTCAAGATATTGGGTAACGTGTTTGGGCTTAAGGAGCATGTTGGGCCTCAAGCAACTCGGGCGCGGTCATCCCCTGTTCGGCCAATGCCTCGGCCAGGCGGCGGCGGGCATTGTGCAGCCGGGAGTAGATAGTGCCTTCGGGGCAGTTGAGTTGGGCCGCAATATCTACCGCCGGCAGTTCCAGGTAATAATGCAGGATAATCACTTCTTTCAAGGGTTCGCTCAAATTTTGGACAGCTTTCCAGAGCATGCGCCGATACTCCCCACGCAAAACATTGGCTTCTGGACTGGAGCGGGAGGCGTCGGGCAATTCCAGCGTTTCGCCCGTGGGTCGCAGCCAGGGAATGGTCAACAAACGCTTGCGGCGCAAGTAACTGCGGCAATAGTTCAAGGCAATCTGATACAGCCAGGTGCCAAAACTGGCCCGCGTTGGGTCAAACCGTTGGCGGGCCTTGTGCGCTCGCAAAAATGTTTCCTGTACCACGTCTTCCGCGGCCTGGGTTTGTTGCAACATCGCCCAACCCAGGCGATAAATGATGGCGGCGTGCTCGGCGTACAGTTCGTCAAATGCGGCGGTATCGCCGGCCTGCCAGCGTTGAATAAGCGTTGGCTCGGTTCCATCTTGACCGAAAGCTTTGTTGGGTTGCATAATATTATACGCCGTTACCCTTGAATCCTTGTTTATGCTTTAAGGCTTAAAATGGCAGTCAGCTTTATGATGGTAACACATTTTGCCCTAAAAAGCATGACTTTAGGCGTTTAAATTCTGACGCTATCCTGACGATTGGGCAACTTTGCAGTTTAGTTGAGAGAATAAAAAAACACCCAAAAATTGAGGGTTGTAATTTAATTAATGATAGGGTATATTTATAAGGCCGGTATGTTCTGTAACGGATGGAGCGACCATCATCAAGAACAAATTGGTTGTTGCCCTGTTGATTTTATTGCGCTTTATTTGTAGCAAAAGGGCAGCAAAAAGGAGCGTTTGCATGCGCTCCTTTTTTATTTTTCGGGGCCACCAATTATCCGCAGGCCAACGCTTGCGCAATTTGAGCCGCCACCCGGGCATTGTTGAGTAAGAGAGCCAGGTTAGCCTTTTGGCTGCGATTACCGGAAAGTTCGTTGATCCGCTGGAGAAGATAAGGGGTGAGCGTTTTGCCCGTGATCCCCTGGCTTTTGGCTCCGGCCAGGGCTTGGTTAATAATTTGCTGCGCTTCCGCGGCGGGCCACTCATGTTCAAGCGGAATGGGGACTGTGATCAACAGCCCCATTTTTAGGTCCAGGACATCGCGGGCGTGAATGAGGTCGGCGACTTCGGCCGGGGTGTCCACCCGTACATCCACCGGCAAACCACTCTGCCGCGAGTAGAAGGCGGGAAATTCATCGGTTTGATAACCAATCACCGGCACGCCCTGCGTTTCCAGCACTTCCCGGGTGGAGGGCAGGTCCAAAATTGCTTTAGCCCCGGCGCACACTACCGCCAGGGGGGTGCGCCCCAACTCCACTAAATCCGCCGATTCGTCAAAGGTTTGGCCGCGATGCACCCCGCCAATGCCGCCCGTAGCAAACACGCGAATACCGGCCTGGTGGGCCACAATCATGGTTCCGGCGACGGTGGTGGCGCCATCCTCCTGGCGGGCCACGGCCAGGGGCAAATCGCGGCGGGAGCATTTGCGCACATTTTTGGCGGTTCCCAAATATTCTAATTGGGCCAGGGTAAGGCCCACGGTAATTTGGCCCTTCAGGATGGCGATAGTGGCCGGCACGGCGCCTTGTTCGCGTACGGCTTCTTCAATGGAAAGGGCAACTTTAACGTTATTGGCACTGGGGAAGCCATGGGTGATCAGGGTTGATTCCAGGGCCACCACCGGCTCACCCCTGGCCAGGGCGGCTTCCACCTGACGATGAAGAGCAAGTTTTTTATTAAGCAACGGCTCATTCATCAAACAACTCCCCTACGGAAATGCCCAGGTGAATCCGGCGAATGACTTCGGCCATCAAGGGCGCAATCGAGAGGATGGTCAGTTTGTTAAAGATTTTTTCCGGGGGCAGGGCAATGGTATTGGTGACCACAATCTCGCAGGCCGGCGACTGGCTGAGGCGTTGCCCGGCAGGGTCAGAAAAAACGGCGTGAGTGGCGCAAACGTAAATATCTTGAGCGTTTTCTTTTTTTAAGAAGGTCATGGCCTGGATCATGGTTCCGGCGGTGTCAATTTCGTCGTCAAAAATAATACAGTTTTTGCCCTTTACGTCGCCAATAACGTTAAGCGCCTCTGTTTGGCTACCGTCTTGCTGCTGGATGCGCCTTTTTTCAATCACGGCCAGGGGCAAATTAAGGGCCTGGGCAAAGTTGCGGGAACGTTTGGTGGCGCCAATGTCGCCGGCTACAACCACAGCATTGGGGATGTTCTTTTTTCGCACGTAATCGCTTAAAAGGTAAAAGGCGGTCACTTCATCAACCTGAATGTTGAAAAAGCCCTGCACCTGTCCGGCATGGAGGTCCATGGTCAAAAAACGATCGGCCCCGGCAGTGATGATCAAATCGGCCACCAGACGGGCGGTAATGGGCACGCGCGGCTGATCTTTTTTGTCGGTGCGGCCATAGCCGTAGTAAGGCACCACGGCCGTAATCCGCCCGGCAGAGTCGCGTTTGGCCGTTTCAATCATGATGAGCAGTTCCATCAGGTTGTCGTTGACCGAGGCAAATACGCCATTTGCGTCCCAGGAATTGGAGATAGGTTGAATAATAAAAACGTCTTTGCCGCGCACGCTGGCTTGCAGCCGGCAAAAGATATTATGATTGGGAAATTTGAACACGTCGGCCGGGCAAAGCGGCACGGCCAGAGCTTGACTGATCTCTTGCGCCAATTGCGGGTTGGCATTGCCGCTAAAGATAGCAACTTCTCCGTACATTTATTTACCCCTAACGAGAACAAGGGCGTTTAATCAGAAACGCCCCTACTTGAGATATTCTGAGCGCAGCACGCTCATGATCAGTTGGTCTTCAAAGCAACCGCGATGATAAACCGCATCGCGCAGGCGGCCCTCTTCAACAAAGTGGCAGGCCCGGTAGCAGCGGATGGCCCGGGCGTTGCCGGCATCTACGCGCAGGTAAACCCGGTGCAGGTTCAGCTCGGCAAAAGCAAAATCAAGCAACAGTTGAATGGCTTCCCGGCCATAGCCTTTGCCCCATTGCGTTTTATCGCCCAGCACAATACCCAGTTCGGCGTTTTGCTCCCGGTAATTAAGGTGCATCAAGCCCACCGAGCCGATATGCACGTTTCCTTCATTCACCACCAGGGCAAAGTTTTGGGTGGTTTGGTCTTTGCGCTGGGCTTCGTACCAGTCGGTTTCATCATCAAGGTTCATGGGGAGGAATAGGGCGAGGTGATGCGTTACTTCAGGATCGTTCAGCCAGGTGACGTAGCGGGGAATATCATCGCGCTCAATGGCGCGGAGAGTGACCCGGTTGCCTTTAATCATTTTTACACTCTTGGCCCGTTATTGGCCACACGCTCACGAATAAAATTAACAATATCCGTAGTGGATGCGCCCGGGCCAAAAATCCCATGCACGCCCAGTTGGCGCAGCGCTTCAATATCCTCGGCCGGGATGATCCCGCCGATGATGACCAGGACGTCGTTTAGTTCATTTTCTTTGAGCCGGGCCATAATTTTGGGGGCCAGGGCCATGTGCGCCCCCGACAAAATTGACAGGCCGACCACATCTACATCTTCCTGGAGGGCGGTTTCGGCAATCATGTCCGGGGTTTGGCGCAGGCCGGTGTAAATCACTTCCATCCCGGCGTCACGCAGGGCGCGGGCCACCACTTTGGCCCCGCGGTCGTGCCCATCCAGGCCGGGTTTGGCTACCAGTACTCTGATTTTGCGCTCGGTCATCAGGATTTTTTCCTTAACTCTCAATTTCAAGATGTACAATATTATACTTGAATGGGATATAAAAGGTAAAAATCATTTACGGCGTTACATCTCCCGCAGGGCGGCCAACAGACGGTCAACTTCTGACCGGGTATTGTAGTGCGCCAGGCCAATCCGCACCATGCCGCCAGAGTCTTCCAGGCCCAAACGTTCGGTAACGCTCAAGGCATAGTAGTTGCCATCCCATACAAAAATACCTTGTTCGCCCAGGTAAGCGGCAATCTCTTGGGGAGTGAAACCGGCCCGGGTAAAGGCCAGGGTGGGACAGCGTTGGTCAAGCTGGGAGGGGTGGGTGATGCCGTAAACAACAAGGCCGGGGATTTGTTGCACTTCGTCTAATAAATAGGCAAACAAGGGCCGCTCATAAGCAACAATGGCCTTCATCGCTTGCTTCAAGGCCAAACGTCGCCCTTCATAATTTTTAAGTTCCGGCGCAAACTGCGCCCCATATTCCTGGCCTAGCGCCGCCAGGTAGTTGACGGCGGCGGCAACACCGGCGATGCCCTCGTGATTCTGGGTGCCGGTTTCAAATTTGTGAGGCGGGTGGGGGTTGGCGGGACGGACCTTGTAGGCAGGCAGGCTTTCCAGTAAATCCAGGCGACCCCACAATACGCCCACGTGTGGGCCAAAAAATTTGTAGGCCGAACAGACCAAAAAGTCGCAGCCGAGGGTTTGCACGTCAATAGGGCCGTGGGGGGCGTAGTGTACGGCGTCAACCCACAACCAGGCTCCCACGTTCCGCGCCAGAGCCGCAATGTGGCCCAGGGGATTAATAGTGCCTACTGCGTTTGAAGCATAACCCACGGCCACCAGTTTTGTTTTATCCGTAAGCAGCGAGGCCAAGTGTTCCAGGTTAAGCCGGCAATCCTCTACGTCAAAATCGGCCCATTTGACCTCTATTCCCTGCTCAGCCAGGGCCAGCCAGGGGGCAATATTGGCGTCGTGGTCCAGGCGAGTGACCACAATCTCGTGGCCGGGTTGCAGGGTACGCGCAATGGCGCGGCTAAGGTTAAAAGTAAGGCTGGTCATGTTAGGCCCAAAAACAATCTCTTGGGGCAAGGCGGCATTAAGAAAATCGGCCATGGCCAGCCGGGCCTGGCCAATCATTTCATCGCTGCGGCGGCTGGTGGCAAAATGCCCCCCGTGATTGGCGTTGGTGTGAATCAGATAATCCGTTATTGCGGCGATAACGGGTTGGGGAACCTGCGTGCCGCCCGGCCCGTCAAAATAAACGTAAGGGCGATCCTGCTCATCTTTTTGCTGCAAGGCCGGGAATTGGCTGCGTACGGTGGAAAGGTCCGGTGTTTGTTCAAGCATTTTGGCTCCTGATCAAGAACAGTAATATCATTTGCGTGTTAAAATTTTTCTTGAGGGCATGCCTGATTAGAGGTTTGCTCCATAACAAGCTGCGCCCAGCAGGGGCGCTTTATTATTGAGGATAACGTAAATGGGGATGCGTACCAATATTTCGGCAAAACGGCCTTTGTTGGTAAAGGCGGCCATAAACGTGCCGTCTTGCAGCCGGGGCAATATTCTGGGTGGGATGCCGCCCCCCAGATAGAGGCCTCCGGTAGCCATCACTTTGAGGGCCAGGTTGCCCGCCTCAGCGCCCAGAATAGAGACAAACATATCCACCACAGTTTGGCATAGTTCACACGTTCCGGCCAGGCCGTTTTGAATAATGATGGGCGTGGGGTCATTGGCCCGGTTAATTTGGGCATCTATTTGAGCGTTTGCTGAAACAACCTGGCGGTCTTTTAAAAAAGCGTAGATATTGGGAATGCCGTTGCCGGAGCAAACCCGTTCGTAACTGATATGGTCGAATTTGCCTTGCAGATAACGCAGTAATTCAATTTCCAGCGAATTTTTGGGGCCAAAGTCGGTGTGGCCGCCCTCAGAGGCCAGCACGTAGTAATGGCCGTTGTGGGCAAAAAGAACCGCTTCGCCCAGGCCCGTGCCGGGGGCGATGATGGCTTTGTTGCCGCCCTGGCCGGTATCCATCTGGTCGCTATTGAGCATGGCCAGATCATCAGCGGGCAGGTGGGGCACAGCATAACCAATGGCTTCCAGATCGTTGAGTAGTTTTACCACCGGCACATTTGAGTTTTCCCGCAGGGAACTTTCCGAGATAACCCAGGGCAGGTTGGTAATCCTTGACCGGCCCTTGACCACCGGGCCGGCCACGCCAAAAACCGCTTTGTTTACGGTTGCGCCGGTATCGGCCAGAAATTCCCGGACAATGGCTTCCAGGTTTGGATAATCAGCGCTCTTGAAAGTGGTTTCTGTTTTGACCTGTAAAGTGTCGCCCGTTTCAAAAATAGCCAGGTTTGTTTTAGTGCCGCCAATATCTCCTGCCAGTAACATGTCGCCTCGCAATGATTTATTTTGAAGGTGGATTTTAGGGATGGTTCACAATTTAGTTGACACTTTTTTGAGCACGAAATAAAAATTGGCCGTTAAAATTTATCGGGTCCAGGCTATTTT
>JAFGDY010000203.1 GCA_016931895.1 Anaerolineae bacterium | reverse complement strand
GCTATTTTCTTGGATTAACACTCATATAGATTTTCGCCTATTTGAAAAGTGTCAACTTAACTATTCGTAAGAGATGAACCATCCCGGATTTTAACTCAAAAATAAAAAATCCCCAAGTCTTCCCTATGGAGGTGGGGAGATTTGGGGCAGCCTGCCGGGTCAATCTAACGACACTTGGCCCTGGTCATCAACGCGGCTTGGCTATCCCTGGGTTCCTTACCGTCAGGAGACAAACGGACGTAACTGCCGTCGGTCTGCAAAACGCGGGCGTTTACGTTGTCGGCCCACGAGATTTCCAGGATTTCTATTAACTCTTGTTTAAGGGCCAAGTCCTCAATGGGAAAGAGGGTTTCAATGCGGCGGTTCAAGTTGCGGGGCATTAAGTCGGCTGAACCAAGATAAATGTGGGGATTATTGCCGTTATGAAAATAGTAAATCCGCGAGTGTTCTAAAAAGCGGCCCACAATACTTTTGATCTGGATATTATGACTCAAGTTGGGAATGCCCGGCCGCAGGCCGCAAATTCCGCGCACCAGCAAATCTATCTTCACTCCCGCCTGCGAAGCCAGGTAGAGGTGACGAATAAACCCCGGATCAATCAGGGAATTCATCTTAAAAATAAGTCTGGCCTCTTCGCCTTTTTTGGCCCATTTGATTTCTCGATCAATTAAGGCGGCAAACCGTTTGCGCAGGGCCAGCGGAGCCACCAGGAACTTTTTGTAATCTTCTTTTTTGGAGTAACCGGTGAGCGCGTTGAACAGGTCCGAGGCGTCATCGCCAAAATCGGGCTTGCAGGTAAAAAGGCCCATATCGGTATAGATATTGGCGGTGACGGCGTTGTAATTGCCCGTAGCCAGGTGCACGTAGCGCCGAATCTGGTCGTCTTCGCGGCGGACCACCAGGGAAATTTTTGAATGCGTTTTTAAACTCATAAAGCCGTAAACCACATGCACGCCCACGCGCTCCAAAGCCCTGGCCCACACAATGTTGCTTTCTTCGTCAAAGCGAGCTTTCAATTCTACCAGGGCCGAGACCTGCTTGCCGTTTTCGGTAGCTTCCATCAAGGCTGCCACCACCGGCGAGTTTGAACCGGCGCGATAAAGCGTTTGTTTAATGGCCAATACGTTGGGATCATGCGCCGCAGCTTTGAGGAAATCCACCACCGGCACAAATGAGTCGTAGGGGTGATGCAGTAAAATGTCGCCTTCCCGAATGGCGTCAAAGATTTCTTCTCGGTGTTCCAGGTGGCGTAAACGGGGGTGAATTACAGGCAGGTAGACCGGGTCTTTTAAATCAGGCCGGTCAATGCGCATGATGGACATCAGGCCGCTCAAGCCCAGCGGGCCTTTACTTTCATAGATGTCTTGCGGCTCAACCTCCAGGTTGTTGGCCAACAACTGCACCATGTGTTCCGGCGTGCCCTGGGCGATGGTCAGGCGCACCACAAACCCAAAACGTCGTCGCCGCACGGTGGCTTCCATGGCTTCCAGCAAATCAGATGCTTCATCGGCTTCAATTTCTAAATCGGCGTTGCGGGTAATCCGAAACAGATGGGCTTCAACAATTTCATAGCCGGGGAACAGGTCGGCCAGATTATGGGTAATCAAATCTTCAAGCCAGACAAAACGGTAGGTATGGCGGTTATCGCCCCTGGCCCGTTTCACCGGCACCAGGCGGGGCAGGGTATTGGGCACTTTGATGCGGGCAAAAGAAATCTCATTGCTCTTGACATCGCGCACCAGGACGGCCAGATTCAAGCTAAGGCTGGAAATGTGCGGAAACGGCCGGCCCGGGTCAAAGGCCAGGGGGGTAAGCACCGGAAAGATTTCGTCCTGGAAATATTGGTTCAGAGCATGTTTTTGGGATTTGTTCAAATCCTTGTAATCAAGCAGATGAACGCCGGCTTCGCGTAGACTAACCCGAATATCCCTAAAACAGCGATACAGGGCTTTAAGATTGAGCCTCACTTTTTTACGGATAGCCGTTAGTTGTTCAACCGGCGTGAGGCCGTCGGCGGGGACGGTGGTTACGCCGGCGGCGGCCTGCTGCATTAAACCGGCCACCCGCACCATAAAAAATTCGTCCATATTGGAGCTGTAGATGGCCAAAAACTTGGCTCGTTCCAGGAGGGGATTATTTTTATCCTCAGCTTCTTCCAAAACGCGCCGGTTGAATTCCAGCAAACTCAATTCGCGATTGATAAACAAAGCCGGGTCGTTTAAATCATAAACTATTTGCGAGTCGGCCTTTTTACGTTTACCGTCAGCCGCTATCTCAGTTTCAGCCAGGGAGGGGGCAATAGCCATAATGTTACTACTCTATTGAAGATAGTTTTTTACCTTGTCCACTAAATCTGTTAAAATCAAGCTTTTTGAAATGAGTTCTGCCGCGCCAATATCCAAAGCCCGTTTGGCCTGGTCGCCCTTGGTATAGGCCGATAGCACCAGCACGGGAATGTGTTTGGTAGCCTCGTTTTGTTTGAGATGCCAAATAGCGGTGGCGCCATCCATCACCGGCATCATCAAATCCATAATGATCAGGGCCGGTTTATGCTCAACAGCCAACTCCACTCCTTTTTGACCGTTAGGCGCCTCCAAAACCCGGTATCCGGCCCGCACCAGGGCCAGGCGCAAAAGCATAAGCTGGGTGGGTTCATCGTCAACGCAGAGGATGGTTTCCATAGGAAAAGTGCTCCAGGATCAGATTTGGCAGCGATCAACCACATCGTCTGCAACGACATCGTCTGCAACGACATCGTTTGTTAGATTATACCATTTATTGAGCCAACTCACAAAGGGGGTTTACCCCCGCCCCTCAGACCCGATCCGGTTGAAATGTTTAAGGAAAAGGTGGTTGACGTAAGACAGGGGGGATAGTATAATCTTTAAGGTGGGATTCTGTTTTGGGGCATGCCAAATTTAGAAGCTCCTCTCTTTGGTAATTTCCTAACCCCAGGTATTTGTTGAACAGTTTCTCCGGCATGCTGTTTAACCAAGCTGTTTGCCAAAAACGTAAACCATATTGCATTTCCTGTATTGAATGAATATAATAAAGGAAAGTAGAAGTATTTTAGTAAGGAGTCCAGGGTGACGCTTGAAACACGACACATCAATCCGCAAAAACCCCCCGATACAGGTGAATTTGATGAAAACATTTTACCAAAAGGGGCCGTGCTGCAAAGCCGCTATGAAATTGTTAAGGTTTTGGGCGTAGGCGGCATGGGGGCCGTTTACCTGGCCCAAGACTTGCGCTTTACCGGCGTTACCAGAATGTGCGCCGTTAAAGAGATGATTAGCACCACGCCAGACCCCCAGGTGCGTCGCCTGGCCATTCAGAGCTTTGAGCGCGAAGCAAATTTGTTGGTGCGGCTAAACCACCCCGGCATCCCCGAAATCTATGATTTTTTTACCGAGTCTGTGCGCAGTTACCTGGTAATGGAGTATGTGGAAGGCCAGAACCTGGAAGAAATTCTTGACGCCACCGAAGGCATGCTCAAAACAGAAACGGTATTGGATTGGGCCAACCAGGTTTGTGATGTGTTGGTGTATCTGCACAGTCAAGACCCACCCATTGTTTTTAGAGACATGAAGCCGGCAAACGTGATGCTACGCAGGCTTAACGGCAAAATTGCCCTGATTGATTTTGGCATTGCCAAACCCTTTGAGTTGGCCCAAAAAGGCACCATGATCGGCACCGAGGGATATTCGCCGCCGGAGCAATATAAAGGCATCGCGGACCCCCGGGGCGATGTTTACGCCCTGGGGGCCACCATGCACCATTTGCTCACCAAACGAGACCCACGTTTGGAGCCGCCGTTTACCTTCCACGAAGAGCCGGTTCGCCTATTAAACCCTGCCGTTTCCGAAGAAATCAGCGCCGCAATAATGAAGTCCCTGGAGTATGATCCCGAAGAACGATTTCCTTCGGCGCAAGCTTTTAAAGATGCCTTGCAAGAAGCATTACAGGGCCGCTCAGTTGTTTCTAATACTGCCTCACCTTCTACTCAATTTCTAAAACCATCAGCGGGAGCTACGCCAACAGCGTCGCCTCCGCCCCAACAGTATCCGCCCCAACAATATCCACCCCAACCTTATCCCTATCCGGCTCCATATCCACAGCAGCCCTATCCTATGCCCTATCCGCCGCAGCCATACCCCGCCCCTATGGGCATGATGGATGAACACCCGGCCATGGATGATTCTATCCTGCCTATCTGGACTTTCAAATGTGAGGATGAAATCAGGGGGAAATCTGCGGTGGCCGACGACTCTACGTTGTACGTAGGTGTTTACGATAATAATATATATGCTATTGATCTTAAAAATGGCGAATTTCAGTGGAAATATCCCACCGACGGTGGGATTGCGGTAAAACCCTTTTTGTATAAAGACCGTTTGATTTTTGGCTCTGAAGACAGGATTGTTTATGCTATTTCAACCCTGGGCCGCTTGATCTGGACCTGTCCCACCGAAGGACGCATTCGTTCATCGGCCGTTGTTGAATTTGATCACGCCTTCTTTGGCTCCGACGACCACCGGCTTTACGCCGTTAACGCGCAAACCGGCCGGGTAATCTGGCGCTACGAAACCCTGGCCCCGGTTCGTTCTAGCCCTACCCTGGGGGATGAATTGGTGTATGTAGGTTCAGATGATGGGCACCTGCATGCGATAGACCTTTCTACGGGCGCCGCCCGCTGGAAATTTAGAACCAATCGCAGCATAACTTCCAGTCCGGTGCTTTACCAAGATTTGGTCATTGTGGGCGGCTCGGATTGGAATATTTATGCCGTTGATGCCAAAAGCGGCTACGACGCCTGGCGGGTACGCACCAGTAATGCTGTTATTTCAAGCCCGGTGGTGGCTGATGGCATGGTATATATTGGCTCAACCGATAAACATCTCTTGGCCATTGATGTTAAAACGGGCCGCACCCTTTGGAAGTTTGATGCTGGATCGCCCATTGTCTCAACACCGGCTGTCACTGACGAGGCAGTCTATTTTGGCACCACCAAGGGAGAGGTAATTAGTTTAAACCGAAAGGATAAAAAAATCCGCTGGCGGTTTAGAACAGAAGGTTCCGTAACCGCTTCTCCCCTGGTGAAAGATGGGATTGTATACATTGGCTCAACCGACCATAATGTTTACGCCTTGCCCGCTTGACAAAAATACCTACTGATGGGACGATTGACTCATGAACTTTCTCCGCAGGCTCTTTTCACAACCAAAAACAGAACCCGCCCCCTCCACTCCAATCCGGCCAGAAGAAATTGACCACGAAACGCCAGAGGCCGGTAAAATCAACCACCTGCCCTGTGGTTTGCATGTTGGTAAGGTGACGGATGTAGGCCAGGTGCGCGAACGCAATGAAGATTCTTTGTATACCATTTCCTCTTGGATACAATATGATTATGGTCAAGAAATATTTGGCCTAATGATTGTGGCCGACGGGATGGGCGGCCATCAGAAAGGAGATGTGGCCAGTTCGGTAGCAGCCAGGGCTACAGCCAATTACATTTTACAAGACATCTACTTACCATGCCTCATCAACAATAATCCAGGCCCCACCCCTTCCATTAGTGAGGTATTGGTATCGGCCGTACAAAAGGCCAATGCCCTGGTTCAACAGGCTGCGCCAGAAGGCGGCACCACCTTAACCGCGGCCCTGGTGATGGGCCATAATGCTTACATTGCCCACGTAGGCGATACCCGGGCCTATTTCTATCATCAAAACAGTATGAAGCAGATTACCGAAGACCACTCCCTGGCCCAACGTTTAAAAGATATTGGCCAGGCTACGCCAGAGCAAGTGGCCCAGGTTGAACACGTTTTATATCGGGCCATTGGCCAGGGCAGCACCATTGAGGTAGATACATATATTCAACATTTACCATCCGGCAGTTCGTTACTCTTGTGCAGCGATGGCCTGTGGAAAGGGATTAATAATACCGATACCATCAGAGAGATCATAGGCACTTCGGCTACTCCCCAGGAAGCCTGCGAGCGACTGGCCGCAGTGGCCAATGAAAATGGCGGCGAGGATAATATTACGGGTATTATCGTTTCAATGGGTCTTGAAAATTAATTTACTGATCTGGCGCAAGGTTTGCCTACTTCAGTAATTATTTCAAACGAAAGCAGCGCTGCTGATGCAAGTCAACAAAAATTATTACAAGATACTAAGATTAAACCCTGATGCCTCTGAGGACCAAATCCGCAAGTCGTACCGCACCATGGTCCGCGAGTTTCATCCTGATGTGAGCAAACATCCGGCCGCAGCCGAGTTGTTTCAGGAAATACAAGAAGCCTACGAGATTTTGGGCGACCCGGAACAACGACGCGTTTATAATCGTTTGCGAGAGTCGGAAGGGCTTGATAAATCCTCGGCTATTAGTTTGCGCCCGCTCATTAGCCATAAATTTTTATTGACCGGCGTTGAAGAGCAAGCTTTTTACGCCCTGCTTGATATAACCCCGGCTACGGATTTACCCACCACCCGTTTGCCGCTTAACCTGTGTTTGGTGCTGGACCGCAGCACCTCTATGCAAGGAATGCGCTTACAGCAAGTTAAAGAGGGTACCCGGCAAATCATAGACCGTCTCAATGATGACGACGCGCTGAGCCTGGTGGTTTTTGGCGATCGGGCCGAAGTGATTTTGCCCAGCCAGAAGAGTGTAGATAAGGCTATGGCTAAATCAATTGCCAGCACCATTCAGCCCAGCGGCGGCACCGAAATGTTGCAGGGCCTGCTGGCCGGTTTGCAAGAATTGGAGCGGAATCGGACCGATGAATCGGTAAACCACCTGATCCTGCTCACCGATGGCCAAACTTATGGCGATGAGTCCGGCTGTATAGAAAAATCCGATTGGGCCGGCCATAATCAGATCAGCCTGACGACTATGGGCATTGGTTCGGATTGGAACGAAAATTTGCTGGACAAAATGGCCTCCCTATCGGGCGGCACTTCGGTTTATATCGACTCGCCCCGGAAAGTGGTGGAGGTATTTAAATCAACCATTCGTAATCTCAGTTCAGTGGTCGCTCGCGAGTTAACCATGAGCTTAAGCACGGCCACCGGCGTTACCCTCAAAGAGGCTTTCCAGGTTACGCCCCATATTCGTCGCCTGGACGTGCATGCCGAAAAAGCCGTACTTGGCCCGCTGGGCACCGGCACGGATAAAACTCTCTTGATGGAGTTTAGAGTAACCCAAGAAAATACACCCGGTAAAAAACGGCTCTTGCGTTTAACCGTAGATGGAGACGTTCCGGGCAAATCTGATCGGAGAAATTGGGAATGGGTAGAGTTTTTTGCCGAATTTATGCCCAGGCTTGAAGGCAGTATGGAAATTCCGCCCACCATTGTTACGGCCTTGGGTAAATTGGCTATCTTTAAAATGCAAGAAAAGGCTATGGAAGACCTGGAAAAAGGCCATATCAGCGCGGCTACCCAAAGGCTGGAAACAATGGCCACCCGTTTGTTAAACCTGGGCGAAACCGACCTGGCCCGGGCCGCTTTGCTTGAGGCCGGACGGTTGGCCAGAACAGGCGACCTTTCCACAGAAGGCCGGAAAAAGATTCGTTACGGAACGAGAAGTTTGTCAATATTGCCAAAGGAGATACACAGTGATTAAGTGTCCATTTTGTGGAACAACTCACGTGGCTAACACTCTCTTTTGTAGTGAGTGCGGCACTTATCTGCTGGAAGATGACCGCCGTGGCACCGACCCTTTGGGCACAGATGAAATTGGATGGGTGGGGGAAGAAGAAGAAGCCGAAGCAGGTCCCATGGTTAAGGGAACAGGCCCCTTAGCCATCCGCTTGAAAATTGGCGAAAATGGACGAGAAGTTGAAGCCACCCTTAATAAAGCCATTCATCTGGGCCGACTGGATCCGGCCAGTGATGTTTTTCCCGAAGTTGATTTGACCAATGATAACGGCTTAGAAAAAGGGGTGTCCCGCCGGCACGCCAGAATTCTCAAACGAGAAGGCACCGTGGTGGTTGAAGACCTGGGCAGTATCAACGGCACCTTTATTAATGGCAAGCGGCTGGCTCCCTACCTGCCGGAAGTGCTGCGTAACCACGACCAACTCCAGCTTGGAAAACTGCTCATTGAAGTGGAAATGCGCTAATCATCATCATTTTTAGGAGAAATAATCAATGCCCATCAGTGTTATCGTCCATGTGTTGAATGCGGACCCCGTTTTGGCGGAAATAGAAGAGTTGCCGGACCCCCATGCAAACTTCATTACCTGTACCAATCCTCGCGCGCGTGATGGTAAAGCTCTGATTTATGTTGACGGCCAGGCTACCAGGGTGATGTTCCCCTGGCATCGCATCAGCTTTGTAGAAACCCTGCCCAGTGAAGAAGACCAGGCGGAAATAGAAACCTTCTTCCGCGATTAAAGCTTTGCCCGGACAGAAACCAAACCAAAACCGTCACCTTATTTCGGGTGACGGTTTTTGCTTTGACATTTTTACGGCCCACGAGTAAGATACCCCAATGGTTATTTATCCACCGGCCAAAAACATTATCTAAAAACAACTTCCCAGAGAATAATTCCAGAAAGGTGAACAGTATTATGGCAGTTCAACAGGTTGTACCTGTCACTTGCCCCAATTGTCAGGCTCGTTTTAATGCCCCCCTTGAAAATATTATTGATGGTCAAAATTCGGCGCTCAAGATTGCCCTGTTGCAAGGCCGCTTAAATGTAGCGCAATGTCCCCAATGTGGCCTGGTTGTACCTTTGGGCGTACCCCTGCTCTATTATGACCTGGAAAAAGAATTGGCCTTTGTTCTTGTGCCTGATGGCCTGCAAATGGCCGCCGGCGACCAGCAGAAGTTGATTGGCGATTTAACCAACCGTTTGGTCAACCAATTGCCTCCCGAACAGAGAAAGTTTTATCTGTTCAATCCCAAACAATTTCTAACCCTGGAGAGCATGGCCAAAGCCATTTTAGAGGCCGACGGCATTACGGAAGAAGTTCTAAAAGCCCAAGAGGCCAAGGCCAAACTGATTGAAGAATTTTTGCAAGCCAAAGACGAAGCCACGTTAAAGGAAAAAGCCAAAGCGCATGATGCGGAGCTTGACCGGGAATTTTTTGAAATTCTTACGGCTTCCATCCAGTCGGCCCAGATGGAAGGCGATCAGGCCGGTATGCAAGCCCTGTTCACCCTAAGATCGCTGCTGGCCAAATGGAGCAGCCAGGGTAAAAAAGCCGTGGCCGAGATTGACGCCGAGTTGGGCGTAATGTATATCAAAAGCCAGGAAGAGCTACTGGAGAAGCTAAAAGAAACTGAAAATGATGAAGAATTTGCCGCCCTGGTGGCCGCAGGCTATCCGCTGCTTGATTATGGCTTTTTCCAAAACCTCACGGCCCAAATTGACCAGGCCAAAGATACGGCCAAGCGGCAAGCCCTGGTAGACCTCAGAAGCAAAATCCTGGAGACCAAAGCCCGGCAAGAAGAAAAGAGCCGCGCTCAAATCCAAAAGGCAGCCAATCTTTTACAAGAAATTTTACAATCGGGCGACCCGGCCAAAGCTTTGGAGCAAAAGCTGGATAAACTTGACGAGGCTTTTTTTGCCGTGTTATCGGCCAATATCCAAGAGGCCCAACGCCAAAAGCAGGACCAGGCCATGCGGGCCCTGGAACTTATCGGCAATATGGCCGTTAGCCTGCTTCAAGAAAGGCAGACGGCCAGAGCGCAGGTTAGCCAACCGTCCCCCCCAAACAAAATTCACCTGGCTTAAAGTTGAAGGTGGGGTAAGGGGCTCCGGGGAGGGTAAAGAATCTGCCTGTTTTAGAGGATGAATTTGAGTTGACATAACCCGGCGATGGGCCCGTCTGCAAAATTGATTCCCCTCCTTGTAATATGGAAACCTTCAGCCAACTTCTCAACCAATACGTGCAGCGTTCCGGCATCAGCGATGCAATGCCCGACATCTACCGGCTTACCGTAACCGAGAACAACGGGGCGATGATCCAGAGGATGTGGCTATGAGCCAAATCAGCCAGGTTATCAAACTTAAAACCATCAGAGCCACCCGGCTCTGGCTGCCGCTTACGTTTGTGCTCATTACCGGCGGGCTGCTGGTCATTATCATTTTTACCACCCTGGCTTACCAGGTAGTTTATCTTAACCGGATTTATCCGGGGGTGGTAGTGGCCGACATTCAGGCCGGAGGCATGACCGAGGCCGAATTGGCCGTGGCCGTTGGCGCGCGGGCGTCGGAATACCTGTCGCATCCGCTCACTATCCAGGTGAGCGATGAAGCCTGGACATTTACCGGCCAGGAATTAGGCATGCGCGTGGATGTTCCGGCTACGGTTGGCCAGGCCTATGCGGTGGGGCGGCAGGGCGGTTTTTTGGCCGATGTGTTGACCCATCTGGTTTTGCTGGTCACGCCGCGCCACCTTGAGCCGGTCATTGGCTACGACACCGGCCCGGCCAACCAAATCCTGTATCGTTTGACCCAGGACATCAACTACCCACCCCAAGACGCCCAATTGATTATTCATCCAGACGCCAGCCTGGAGGTGGTGCCGGCGCAACGCGGGCGGCAACTTCATCTTGAGTCCACCCGCGCCCTCATCGAAACGGCTCTTTTCAACAAAGACAGCCGACCGGTGCAGGCGGTTACGCAAGAAATTCTTCCGGCCATCCCGGAGGTGGAGATGGCCCGCCGGCAGGCTGAAAAGTGGTTAAGCCAGCCGCTTGTTTTTAAATTCGATACCGACCGCGATCATATCGAGTGGCGGATGGAGCCGCAGATTGTGGCCGGGCTGCTCACCGTCACCCAAAAGATAAACGCCACCGGCCAAACCCAAATTGTGGTTGAGCCTGATCTGGCCAAATTTGCCCCCCACCTGGCCGACTTTGCCCAAACCATCAACCAAGAACCGGTTGACGCTCAACTTGAGTTTGACGATGAGGCCGGTGTAGCGGTAGTGCGGCAAGAAAGCAAGGATGGCCGCCGGTTGGATCTGGAAGCGGTCAACCAACAATTAATGCTCTTTAATGAAACATCTACCCCCGTAGTGCGCCTGCCCATTTTGGTGATACCGCCTGGCCTATCCAGCCAAAATTTGGACAACCTGGGCATCAAAGAACTGGTCAGCGAGGCCACCTCTTATTTTAAAGGTTCCAGCCCGGAACGGGTGCACAACATAACCCTGGCCGCTTCTAAATTTAACGGCGTGGTCGTTCCGCCCGGCCAGGTCTTTTCTTTTAACCACTACCTGGGTGAGGTCAATAAAGAAAATGGTTTTTACGACTCGCTGATTATCTATGGCGACCGGACGGCGGTGGGTATTGGCGGCGGCGTGTGCCAGGTGAGCACCACGGCCTTTAGAGCGGCCTTTTTTGGCGGCTTTGAGATTTTAGAACGTTGGGCGCACGGTTACCGGGTGAGTTGGTATGAAACAAATTCCATCCCCGGCCTGGATGCCACTGTTTACACCCCCGATGTTGATCTGAGATTTCGCAACGATACGGATCATTACCTCCTCATTGAGACCGAAACCGACCCAGAGGCCGGAACCCTCACCTTTCGTTTTTATAGCACCAAAACCGAGCGAGAGGTCATTGTCGGCCAGCCGGCATTGACCAATCTGGTTAAACATGGCCCGCCGGTGTACGAACAGGACCCTACCCTGCCCAAAGGGGTTACTAAACAGATTGATTGGGCCAAAGACGGCCTGGACGTGACCATCACCCGCACTGTCAAAATAAGCGATACCGTTATCCACCAAGATATTGTTTTTAGCCATTATCGCCCCTGGCAGGCGGTCTACAAAATTGGCACAGGGGGTAGATAGAAGAACAGACCCCGGTCTATTTTCCTACTTTACAAAATATGATTCTACCTTTATCATGAGCATGTACTGTTTGCGCCCCAAGGAGAAAGATTTTGGCTGGAGAGACTGTTTTAGCCATTGACGACCGCGAGGATAGCCTAAGATTTTTACAGGAATACGTGCTGGAACCAAATGGCTACAAAATGCTTGCGGCCAGAAATGGCACCCAGGCTTTGCAGATTATTTTAAATCAAGAAGTTGACCTGATCATCTCCGACCTGGTTATGCCCCAAATGGGCGGCCTGGAGCTGCTGGAAAGTTTGCGGGAAAAAGGGCTAGACATCCCGGCCATTTTGATGACTTTTCACGGTTCCGAAGGCACTGCCGTGCGAGCCTTTAGATTGGGAGCGCGGGATTATATTATTAAACCCTTTGCCATTGACGAAATGCTCAACGCCATTGACCGCGCCCTGACCGAATCTCGGTTGCGACAAGAGCGCGACCGCCTGACCCAGACGGTGCTTAAAGTCAACCAGCAGCTTGAAAGCCGGGTGCAAGAATTACGTTTTTTGTATGGCATTGGCCGTTCGGTCACCTCGCTTAGAAATATCGAGGAAATCCTGAATCGGATTGTGGAAGCGGCCGTTTATTTAACCGAAGCCGACGAAGGCTCGCTAATGCTGGTTGACCCCTCCTCCGGCGAGTTGTATCTCCGCGCCGCCCGGGGCATGGGTGAAAAAAGCTCCAAAAGCTTTCGGATGAAAATTGACGACAGCATTGCCGGCCAGGTGGTGCGCACCGGCCGGCCGGTGATGATTGGCGGCGTGAACGAGGATGATTCCTTTAAGTTGATGACGGGCTACTTTGTTAAAGCCCTGCTCAACGTGCCGCTCAAAGCGGGTGGGCGGGTAATTGGGGTGCTGGCGGTGAACAATAAAACCACGCTGCAAGCCTTTAGCGACCGTCACCTGAATTTGCTCATGGCCCTGGCCGATTACGCCAGCATTGCCATTCAAAATGCCCAGCTCTACGCCAAACTTTCCTCCGACGTGAACCGGGCCAGGGAGTCGAGCCGGGAATTCAAAAAAATGGCCGACGACCGCACCGCTGAGCTGGAAGAAGCCAACCGGCAACTGCTGCGCACCGAAAAGTTGACTTCTCTGGGTTATATGGCCGCCGGGGTAGCCAAAGAAATTGATACCCCCATCAACGCCATCCTGGATAATTTGCATCAAGTGGCCCACCGGCTGGAAGCCACCGACGAAAATCGCCAGTTGCTCACTTCCCTGGAAAGAGCCGCCCGGCACTGCCGGCAGGTCACCCAAAGCCTGCTCGACTTTGCCGGTCAGAAAGCTTACCAACTCCAGGAAGCCAACCTGAATGACATTATCGAAGCAGCCTGGATAAAATTCAATGAAACCCGGAGCGCCAACCAGATAGAATTTGTGCGGGGTTTTGACCCGCAGTTGCCCATGATTGCTGTTGACCGCACCCAGGTGGAGCAAGCCCTGTTTTATTTGATCAGGCATGCCTGCCGCTCAATGCCTTTGGGCGGGACCTTGCGGGTTATTAGCCGGTCTGTTGGGGCTGAAGTGCAGGTTATCATCAACGACACCGGCGAAGGAATTTCGCAAAAAGATTTGCAGCATATTTTTGACCCCTTTTACAAAACCAGCCATCAGGCTTACGGCCTGGAACTTTCTATTAGCTATGCTATTGTTAAAAGACACCAGGGCACCGTTGAAGTGGAAAGCGCGCCGGGGCAGGGCACAACGTTCACTATTCATTTGCCGCGGAAAGTGTAATGATCTCAGGGTAAGAAGTCATTTTCCCCATCAATTTGTGATCCCACAAGCCTGCCCCGCTGTGGCTTAAATCTCTTTTCTGTGACAAGATGTTCTATGATACACCTGATCGGCCAAACATTGGGCCAGTATGAGTTAATAGATGTGGTGGGCGAAGGCGGTTTGGCCACCGTTTACAAAGCCTATCAACCAAAGCTGGAACGTTGGGTTGCGGTTAAAGTATTGCATAGTAACAACAGGGATTTGTTAGCTCGCTTTGAGCGTGAAGCCAAAGCCGTGGCTCAATTGCGCCATCGTAACATCTTGATTGTGTATGAATATGGCGAAGAGGCTGGTTGGCCTTACATTGCTATGGAGTATGTTCAGGAAGGAACCCTGAAAAACTATCTTACCGGCAGGCCAATGGATGGCGACCGGGTGGTGACGCTGGCCATCCCTATTGCCCAGGCCCTACACCACGCCCACGAGCATGGCCTGATTCATCGCGATGTAAAACCATCCAATATTTTAATGCCCCAGCCAGATTGGCCCTTACTGGCTGATTTTGGCCTGGTAAAAATGCAAAACCCGGATGCAGCCATCACCAACAGCGATATTATCATTGGCACCCCGGCTTATATTCCCCCAGAACAAGCTAAAATTGAGCCTGTTGACCCTCGGGCCGATATGTATTCCCTGGGCGTGATTATGTTTCAGATGGTCACCGGTTGTTTGCCGTTTGAATACAAAAATCCAAATGAAATGATAAACGCTCATATCTCAGAGCCGGCGCCTTCCCCCCATCAGTTCAATCCAGGTTGTCCCCCTAAATTGGCCCAGGTTATTTTGACCGCCCTCCAGAAATTGCCTGAGAATCGTTATGCCAACTTGCAAGTGATGACCGGGGCGCTGCAAGAGATTCTGCAAGGAACAACAAAGCCGCTTTTTTCGGCCGGGATGCCGGTTGAAGTCCCACTTTCTCCCGCCGAGGTTGGGCCAATGCCACCTAACCACGGACTTCAGACAGTTCCCAGGCAAGAAGTCAAGATATTGCTAAAGGACGACAATATTACCCTTGATGTGCCGGAGCCAAACAAAGATGGCCTCATTATTGGCCGGTCTCATAGTAAAGCCCAAGCAGAAATTGATCTGGCCCCTTATGGCGCTCTGGAGGCAGGTGTTTCTCGGCGGCATGCCCGTTTGCTCCGGCAGGGAGAAATGTGGCTCATTGAAGACCTGGGGAGCATGAACGGAACTTATTTGAATAAGAAAAAATTAGACTCCGGCGTGCCCACCCCTTTACAAAATGGCGACCAGGTGCGGTGCAGTAAGTTGTCTTTTGTTTTTCTCATCTAATTTAAGGAAGGCACCTTTCTGATTGGCCTTCTCTTAATATTTTCTCCTCCGGGCAGAAGCGCAGTTGATAAGCTTGATCCGTCTGCCAGATTTCAGCGCAGGTGGCTAATTCTGCGTTCTCTTTGTCTTGAACGGTACACGTATACTCACCCGGTGGTAATTCAATAGCCTTGTTGTCTTTGGCCGCAATATCCCACGCGCCCTGGCCCTCAATCTGAAAAACAATATCCTGGTCGGCCTCGTTGAAAACAACTACCATGGTCTTTTCGTTGGGAACAGGGGTGGGGGTAGGTGTGGGGGTGGGCGGGGGTGGCGGGGGCGCAATAGGTTTGGGTTTGGTGGGGCTGGGGGTGAAGGTGGGGGTAAATGTAGGAGTAAGGGTGGGGGTAAAAGTGGGCGTAAAGGTAGCAGTGGGTGTCGGCGAGCGCAGAATGATAATCTTGCGGGAGATATGTTGCCCCTCATTAGGGGATGAGGAGTCCTTGAACGGGGATTTAGAAAGACTGCAAGCCATACTTATCAGGATAACCAGCATGGCAAGCCCCAAATATTGTAATCGTCTCATCTTCCTAATTTTTCTTCCTCCCTAAATAAGGAGATTTAAGTGAAAAATTTCACTTCTTGGCCTTTAAAAAACCGCCTTTACCGATGAACGTTGGCTCGTAATGGTTTATTAAATGACGGGAAAAGCTGTGAATTAGCCGCGTTATTTAACACGGGGATGGGCGAAAAATAAGAAAGGTGGCATGGGATGGGGTGTGGCTATCATTAAATGCCCCCACCTGGCTTGGCTTATTATAGCACACTTTGGAGGAATCTGCTCAAAACAGGGAGTGCAGAGGGGTATCCCAAATTTTAAGGGGAGAATTGGCCGATCGCCCTTACCGGGGCAGCCCTGGCGCTCAGCTATGCCACCTGCACCACCACCAGGGTAATGTCATCGTGCTGCTCGGCTTCGCCCACAAAGCTTTGCATCTCGGCCATGAGACCGTCAATAACCTGCTGGGGGGTGTGACCATTTTCAAGCTTTTGCAGAGTGGTTTCCAGGCGGTCAAAACCAAACATATCCCCGGCTGCGTTTTGAGCTTCAACAATGCCATCGGTGTAAAAAAGCAAGGTGTCGCCTGCTTGCAGGGAAATTTGGGCGTGGGTGTAGGTCATATTCTGTTCAACGCCCAGGGGTAGGCCCATGGCCTCGTCGGGCAACAGATAACTGATTTGCCCGCGCCGCAGCAACAGAGCCGCTGTTTGACCGGCATTGACCAGCCACATCTTGTATTTGGCGGAATCTATCAACGCTTGCACCGTGGCCACAAACGTGCCGCGTTGCATATCCTGATAAAGCCATTGATTGGCCGCCGTCATCGCCTCACCGGGCCAGGCATGGTTCATCAGTTCCGAACGAATGCTGTTGCGGGCCAGGGCCATTACCATGGCCGCGGGCAGGCTTTTGCCGGTCACATCGCTGACCACAATGCCCAGACGTTGCTCCGGCAGCGGAATGTAATCGTAAAAGTCGCCGCCGGTGGCGTAAGCCGGTTGGCACAACCCGGCCATACGCAAACCGGGAATTTGGGGCACGGTGCGGGGCAGAAGATTTTGCTGAATCTGGCGGGCAATCTCCAGTTCTTGTTCGTAACGGGTAACCGTGGCTTCATACAACCGCGCTTTTTCAATCGCCATCGCAGCCTGGTTGGCCAGGGTGCGGGCCAGCTCCACTTCTGTTGACTCAAAAATACGTTCCCGGCCCAGCGTGCCCAACAGGATAAAACCGGTCAGTTGATTCTGAACCACCAGGGGCAAGAGCAAGGCCGTTTGGATTTTTTCTTGGGCGATGATGGCCGATAATAACGCCAGCCGCTTATCCTCCCCCGCTTTGGGAATCATCAGCGGCGCTTGGGTCTGTTCAATGGTTTTTAGCAATAACAGTTGATGCCAGGCGACCGCCTCGAGCGCTGTTTTGGACCGCCAATGGCCAAAACGAGCGCGCACGCGGTACCTGTCTCTACCCTCTTCGGAACGGAGCACCAGCACGCCCAGGCTGGTTTCCAACACCCGGGCCATCTCCCGCAATAAAAGTGGCAATACTTCGTATAAATTCCAGGAGTGGCTGACAATGGTTGAAACGCGATTAAGGGCCGACAGCCGTTTGGTTTTACCCAGCACATTTTGGTAAAGGGTGGCATTTTCAACAGCGTTGCCAATCTGCTGCGCCACCGTCTCCAGCCATTCATAATTTTCAGGGGTCAAATTGACCACGTTAGGCCCGCCCAAGTTCAACAGGCCAATCACCTTTTGTTTGGCCGAAATAGGCAGCGAGATGTGCTGCGTTGATAGCCCGGGGTAGTGTTCCAGGTAAGGCGTCAACCGGGAACAGTTATTCTCCCAGATGTAGCCGCGTCGTTGGCCGGAGGTCAATACTGCGCCACAGGCGCAATGATCCACCGGCATCAGGGCTTCTTGCTGGCGAAACGCTTCGGGCAGGCCAACGGTCACCACCAACCGCAAAAACCGGCCGTTATCTTCCGGCAAAAAAAGCCAGCCGTGATCCAGCTTCATTTCGCGCAGAATGATCTCCAGCGCCTTCTCCAGGTCCGCTTCCAGATTGAGCGAGTTGTTTACAGTAAAGGCAATGGTATTGAGCGTGGACAGGGCGGTGTTGGCCGCTTCAACCGCTTCTTTAACTCTGCGTTCTTCCTCAAACAGCCGGGCATTGCCAATGGCAATGGCCGCCTGACCGGCCAGCAAGCGCAAAAAATGAACCTGTTCCTCGTCAAAGGCAAACCGATTGGTTTTGCTATGCACATCGAGCACGCCAATCACTTTGTCGCCTACAATCAAGGGCACGCTGGCACAGGCCAATATCCTTTCTTTTCTGACGGCCGATGTATAAAAAACGGGATCATGGGGCAGGTCGTTGATAATGATTGGCTCGCCGGTTTGGGCTACTTGGCCGGCAATGCCTTCGCCCAGGCGCAAGTGAGCGCTTTTGAGGGCCGTTTCATTTAGGCCATAAGCTCCTTTAATCTTTAAGGTTTGGGTGGCCTCATCAACCAGTAAAATAGCGCCGGTGTCCGTATCTAACAACTTGGCCGTGCTATGCGCCAGCAACTCCAGCACCGTATCCAGGTGTAGCTGGGCCGTGATAACCCGGCCTATTTCATAAATAATGGCCAGGCGTTCGTTAGCTGCCTGTAACTTTTGATGAGATTCTTGCAGCAACGCCTCGGCCTGCTTGCGGGCGGTAATGTCGTCTTTTACGGCCACGTAGTGGGTGGTTTGGCCGGTTTTATCTTTAACCGGAGAGATGGTGGCAAACTCCCAGTATAACTCGCCATCTTTCTTTTTATTGAGCAACTCGCCTTCCCACACCTCGCCCCGGCTGATGGCGGCCCACAGTTGAACGTATATTTCCGGCGGCATTTTGCCCGACTTCAAGACGCGGGGATTTTGGCCAATGGCCTCTTCCGGCAAATACCCCGTGATCTTGGTAAAGGCGGGGTTGACAAACTCGATCACGCCGTCCAGATCGGTGATGACAATGGTGCTGGCGCTCTGCTCAACGGCCCGCGACAGTTTACGCAGTTCTTCTTCTACCTCCTGCCGGAGAACTAGGTCGTGTTGCAGTTTCTGATTGACTTTGGCCAATTCCTCAGTGCGCTGCGTTACCATTTCTTCCAGGCGATGGTGATACCTGTTTAATTCCGCCACAATTTGCCGGCGTTCCGTAACATCTCTAAAAATGGCTACGGCATAATTTACCTGGTCCTGGTTATCAATAATAGGGCTGGCCCAGATTTCCAGGGGGACGCGCCGGTCCGGCCGAACCATTTCAATATCATCCACCTTCACACTTTCACCCTGCAATGCTTGCAGTAAGGGCAGGTGTTCCAGGGGATATGGCTGCTCTGTGCCGGCCACGTAATAAGGAAACCGGGCGATGAGGTCTTTTAACTTCAGCCCCGGCCGGGCTTGTTGGTCTGACAGGCTGAACATCTGCTTGAACTGCTGGTTGATGTAGAAGATATTGGCGTTGTTATCCACCACAGCCACGCCCACCGGCATGGCCTCCAGAAATTGGCCAAACCTGTTTTCATTTTCAGGCCAGGGGTCATTACGTGCAGTCATAAGCTCTTTGTGATCAGCAAGGTCTTGTTCAACTCAACTATTTTACCACAAAACCCATCAACCGGGCGATATTACTTTTGGTAGACTTGTTTGACAAACCTTCCCGGCTGTGCTAACATCGCCGGTTGGGTTGGGTTGCTACTATTATAAGAATACACCTGGCCAACGATTTAACAAGTTTTCAGGCGTCAACGGATAGGGATTTTGCGCTCCGCCCGTTTGCGGAGATTTTTTACTTGGTGGGGCCAAGGAGGATAGATCAATGAGAACGGTGGCCTGGGATTACGACCACGGTCTGGTGAAAATGATTGACCAGCGCCAGTTGCCCGGCATTTTTGAAATTGCCGAATTTGCCGATTATCGCCAGGTGGCGATGTCTATCCGGGAGATGTACGTGCGGGGCGCGCCGGCCATTGGCGCGGCGGCCGCATTTGGCATGGCCCTGGCCGCCCGGCAGAGCAACGCCAACAATCAAGAAGCCCTTTTGCGCGACCTGGCCACCGCCGCCGAGGTTTTGCGGGCCAGCCGCCCCACGGCCGTTAACCTCTTTTGGGCCGTTGAACGGATGCTGCGCGTAACGGCCAATCACAATCTGGCCCATCCCGACGACATCCGCCAGGCCATTCTGTCCGAAGCCCAAAAACTGGCGGATGAGGACGTAGAGATCAATCAACGTATGGCCTGCAACGGCGCGGCCCTGGTTAAAGAAGGCGACACCATTTTGCACCACTGCAATACCGGCTCGCTGGCCACGGTTGATTGGGGCACGGCCCTGGGCGTGGTGCGGATGGCCAACGAGCAGGGCAAAAATATCCACGTGCTGTTAGATGAAACCCGGCCCCTTCTGCAAGGGGCGCGGCTTTCGGCCTGGGAATGTGAGCAATACCATATTCCCTACACCCTCATTGCCGATAACGCCGCCGGACATTATATGCGCACCGGCCAGGTGGATATTGTTTTTGTGGGGTCTGATCGCACCGCCGCCAACGGCGACGTAGCCAACAAAATTGGCACTTACAAAGTGGCCGTGGTGGCCAGAGAAAACGGCATTCCCTTTTTCCCGGTGGTGCCCACTTCCACGGTTGACCTGTCTCTGCCCACCGGCGACGACATTCCCATTGAGGAACGCGACGGCTCAGAAATAACCGCCCTGACCCTGTTTGGCCGGCCTGTTGCCCCCGCCGGAGCCAGGGTGGGCAACCCGGCTTTTGACGTGACGCCTCACAAATATGTCACCGGCATTGTCACCGAGCATAGCGTGGTTTACCCGCCCTACAGTATCAACCTGCGCCGGGCCGTGACAGAAGAACAGGCCAAAATTGGCCCAACCTGATTTAAGACCAATGACGAACGACCAAAATTCGTCGTTCGTCGTTGGTCGTTCGTCCTCTCTGTAATTTGAACAAGGAGTTAACCCGTGACCGTTGCCGTAACCGGCTCGATGGCCTTTGATTACATTATGTCTTTTCCCGGCGAATTTGCCGACCATATTTTGCCGGACCAGATTCAGAAACTGTCCATCAGTTTTTTGGTCGACTCTATGCGCCGGGAGCGGGGCGGCTGCGCAGGCAACATTGCCTATAACCTGGCTTTGTTTGAACAGCCGGTATTGTTAATGGCCACCGTTGGCCAGGACGCGCCGGAATACATTGCCGGGCTGCGCGAACGCGGCGTTGACACCAGCGGCGTGCTGCAACTGCCCACCGATTTCACCGCCTCCTTTTTTGTCAGCACCGACCGGGTGAACAACCAGATTGCCAGCTTTTATACCGGGGCCATGGCCAAAGCGGGACAAATCAGCTTTCACAATCAGGATTATCAAACCATTAAAATGGCCATTATCTCGCCTAATGATCCGGCGGCTATGGTCAAATACGCGCAAGAATGTCAACAACTGAACATTCCCTACATTTACGACCCCAGCCAGCAAATTCCCCGCCTCACCCCGGCCGAGGTGCTGGAGGGCATTAAAGGGGCCAGGGTGTTGGTGGTCAACGATTACGAATTTGAGATGATCAAAAAACAAACCGGCTTGAGCGATGGCGAGCTGCAAAACATGGTAGACACAATCATCATCACCCAGGGCGAAAAGGGTTCGCTTATTTTTGCCACCGAAACCGATGCCCAGGGTCGTCAAACCCGTTGTGAAATTGACATCCCCCCGGCCAAACCCAATCGTATTGCCGAGCCAACCGGCGTGGGCGACGCGTTTCGGGCGGGCCTGATTACGGGCATGATGCGCCGTTATCCCTGGGCCGTGTGCGGGCGCTTGGGGTCGGTGGCGGCCACGTATGTTTTAGAGCAACACGGCACCCAACGCCATGCGTTTACGCGCCGCCAGATTGCCCAACGCTACCGCGAATTATTTGGCCATACCCCCGAACTGGAAGATTTAGTCAACGCCTCTCATCCGGAGTAATTTAAAAAAATAACATAGAAGGAGTAATCCCTTGAGTATCAAAGAATTTGACGTTAAAGACATCAACCTGGCCGAACAAGGCCGCTGGCGCATTGAGTGGGCGCTACAAGAAATGCCCGTAATCCGCTCGCTGATGGACCGCTTTCATAAAGAGCGCCCCCTGGATGGGGTAAAAATGAGCGGTTGTTTGCACATCACCACCGAAACGGCCAATCTGGCCCGCGCCCTGCAAATTGCCGGGGCCGACGTGGTGCTGACGGCCAGCAACCCCCTCAGCACCCAAGACGACGTGGCCGCCGCGCTCGTTTCGGTGTTTGAAATCCCGGTTTTTGCCATCAAAGGCGAAGACAATACCACTTATTACCAACACCTCAACGCCGCGCTCGACCACCGGCCCAATGTGACCATGGATGACGGGGCCGACCTGGTGAGCGCGCTGCACAAAGAACGCACCGGCCAAATTCCCGACATCATCGGCAGCACCGAAGAGACCACCACCGGCATTATTCGGCTGCGGGCTATGGCCGCCGAGGGCGCGTTGAGATTCCCCGTGATCGCCGTTAACGATGCCAATACCAAACACCTGTTTGACAACCGCTACGGCACCGGCCAGAGCACCCTGGACGGCATTATTCGGGCCACCAATATTCTGATTGCGGGCAAAGTGTTTGTGGTGGCCGGTTACGGTTGGTGCAGCCGGGGCATTGCCATGCGGGCGCGCGGGCTGGGGGCCAACGTGATTGTCACCGAAGTGGACCATCTCAAAGCATTGGAGGCGGTGATGGATGGCTTCCGGGTGATGCCCATGATTGAAGCGGCCCCGCAGGCCGACTTTATCTGCACGGCCACCGGCGATAAAAATGTGGTGGACAAACACCATTTTGAAGTGATGAAAAACGGCTGTTGCGTGGCCAACTCCGGCCACTTCAACGTGGAAATTAATATCCCGGCCCTGGAAAAGATGTCGGTGGAAAAACGCACGCCGCGCGCCTTTGTGGAAGAGTACCAATTGGCCGATGGTCGCAATATTCGCCTGCTGGGCGAAGGGCGGCTGGTCAACCTGGCCGCCGCCGAAGGCCATCCGGCGGCAGTGATGGACATGAGCTTTGCCAACCAGGCCCTGGGCGCGGTGTACGTTTACCAAAACGGCAAGAACATGGAAAAGAAGGTGTACGCCATTCCCGAAGAAATTGACCGGGAAATCGCCCGCCTCAAGTTGGCCGCGATGGGCATAAACATTGACGTATTAACGCCTGAACAAGTGGCTTATTTAAATAGCTGGCAGGAAGGCACGTAGGTTGAAAACGAGGTAATATTAGCTGATGGCGATGGAGTTGCAAAGCTAGCTTTGTGATTCCATCAGTTACCATTTGGCCATTGCCTGAAGACAAACTGGGCCGGCAAATCATTAACGATGAACGTTTGGCCCGGTTCATAAAATCGCCGCACCCCTCTGTAAAAGGAGCCTTTGATGGATGAAACCCCAGATTTTTTGGAAATGACATCAAAAGAAGAAAACCCCGCCACTCCCGAACCTGTGACCGAAGCCGAGACGGCCCCAGAGGACGGTAAACCAACCATTACCTTCCGGGGCAACGGTTACGATATAGCGGCCGTGGTAGGGGTGACGGTAGGCGCGGTGATGCTGTTAAGCTGTGTCACCTGTAATCTGGCCTATTATGTTTTCCCCTTTATCCCCGTTATTTTGGGGATTGTGGGTTTGGTTTTGGCCAAAGACTCGGTGAACCCGGAACGCACCCGGCTTTTATCTTGGTTCAGTCTTGGCTCAGGCGCGTTCTTCTTTGTCGTCGCTTTTTTGTGCGTGGCCGCGTATATTGGCTTTATTGTGTTTGCCATTGCTATGGACAGCGGCGGTTTTTAGCGAGTAAGTAAAAAATTAATTTTATATAAGGAGCCTAATCTTATGACAACAACATTCATGACCTCGCCCCAATTGTTCTTCACCAGCGAGTCGGTGACGGAGGGTCATCCCGATAAAATATGCGACCAGATCAGCGACGCCGTGTTAGACGCCATCTACCGGGACGATCCTTACGCCCGTGTAGCCTGCGAAACAGCCATCACCACCGGCTTGGTCTGCGTAATGGGGGAGATCACCACCACTACTTATGTTGATATTGCCGATATTGCCCGCGAAACCATCAAAGAGATTGGTTATACCCGGGCCAAATATGGTTTTGATTTTGAAACCTGCGGCGTGATCGTGAGCATCAAAGAGCAATCTTCCGATATTGCCATGGGCGTTGACAAAGCCCTGGAAGCCAAAGAAGGTAAGATGGAAGACGATTTGAACACCGGCGCAGGCGACCAGGGCATGATGATTGGTTTTGCCTGCAACGAGACAGAAGAACTCATGCCCCTGAGCATCTCCCTGGCCCACAGGCTGTGCAAACAACTCACCGATGTGCGTAAAAACGGCACCATTGAATATCTGCGCCCGGACGGCAAAAGCCAGGTGACGGTTGAGTACGCCTACGGCCAACCCAAACGGGTGGACACCATTGTCATCTCCACCCAACACAGCCCCGACGTTCACCAGGAGGAGATTCGCACCGACATTATTACCGAGGTCATTACGCCCATTGTGCCGCACGATATGATTGACGATGACACCAAAATTTACGTCAACCCCACCGGCCGTTTTGTGACCGGCGGGCCAATGGGCGATGCCGGTTTGACCGGCCGCAAAATCATTGTGGACACTTACGGCGGCGTGGCCCGACACGGCGGCGGCGCGTTCTCCGGCAAAGATCCCACCAAGGTAGACCGCTCGGCCGCTTATATGACCCGCTACATTGCCAAAAACATTGTGGCCGCCGGCCTGGCCGACCGGGTGGAGCTGCAAGTCAGTTACGCCATTGGCGTGGCCCATCCCCTTTCCTTGAATGTAGAAACCTTTGGCACCGGCAAAATCAGCGATGACAAAATCATCGCCCTGGTCAAAAAACACTTTGACCTGCGCCCGGCGGCCATCATCCGCGACCTCAACCTGCGCCGGCCCATTTACAAGGCCACCGCCGCTTACGGCCACTTTGGCCGCACCGATATTGACGCGCCCTGGGAAAAAACAGACAAGGCCGACATTCTGCGAGAAGAGGCCGGTTTAGGCGAATAAATCAATTGTTAAAATCAAAAGCCCTGTCCGATTGTTCCGAACAGGGCTTTTTTGATGCCCGGCTTTCTTGTGACCCAGCAAAATTTACCCAGCGCCTTGATTTTTAGGATAAGGTATGATAGTATATTGACATAACGACTTGTCATAAAACAACAAACTAAAAAGAATCATTAACAAAAAAGTTTGGCGCGTAGCGTTTGGGAGTAAATGCTACGCGCTGTCTTTTTGCAGAGGTTTTGCCTGGGGAGGTGCAATGTGTCAACGGAGAGAGTGGTTTCAGGCCCGCCAACCATAAGCTTGGGCAGCATCCTTTTTAAGGGCTTCATTCTATTGCTGGTTCTCTTTGCCGGTGGATTAGCCTTTATCCTGGGCTACTGGTGGGGCATGGGCCTTATTCTTTCAGCCTTGTTGATTTTTTTCCTGTTTGGATTCAAACGGGAGCAGGGCCGGAATTTACTCCTATTTTTATATGCGCATGCGGCGGTAGTCGCTGTGGCAGGCGGTTTAGTTTTTACATTTTTGGTTGCTAATCAACAGGTGCGCCAATTCTCCCAGCGTAATGACTTGACCAACTTATTTTTGGGCAATTATATTGGCGTATTTTTTGATTCTGTGGTGATGGGGGTCATTGCCGCTGTGGTCATTGTGACCGTGCCTTTTCTGTTGGTGGCGGCGGCAGCGACGGTGGTAACGCAATACCAGCATAAAGACAAAAGGCCCTCTTTCTGGGACGCTTTTCTCCATACTATCCACTGTATTTTGGCCAGAAGTTATTTTGCCGTGGAAATAGAGGGAGGCGAGCGTAAAGGTTCGGAGAAGGACATAGAACGGCTAAACACCTTTGGCGGACCGGGGTGGCTGATTGTTCATCCGGGGCACGTGGTGGTGCTGCATTATCAAGGGAATATCACCCGCGTGGTCGGTGAAACCAAAATCCTCTTGAAAGGCTATGAAAAAATCAAAGCGATTTTTCCCCTAACCAATAAAGCCGGTCCTCAAACCATTGACGACGTACTGACCAGGGACAGGATACCGCTAAAATTGACGGTATTGCACGTGGCCCAGTTAGAATTGGCCAAAGATACCAAAAAACGTTTGCAGCAGGCTGTGGCCGAGGCGGAAAAACAGCTACAGACGATAGAGGCCGACCCCCAAGCTTCAGAGCAAGATAAACAAGCAGCACAACAGAAACGGGATGAAGCGCAGCAAAAAGTTAAATCTCTAGAAAACGACAAACTGGTTGGCGACGATAACGACCAATGTTATGAAAGTATTGCCCGGCTGGCCGCCCGGAAAGCGCCAAAGGGAGCCTGGGAAGACCTGAAAAATTTTGTGGCCAGTAATTTGAGAGACGTGATTATGTCGGAGTATGCCGAGAATTTGTTTGATATTAGTGGAAACAATGATTTAGAAGCCAGAATTAATCAGCGTAAAATTGCAGAGATAGAAAAGATTGTTCTAACCAAAGCCAGGCAGATAGGTCTTGACGATGGGATGCTCCTGCGGGTGGTGGATATTCAAAAAGTGGATTTTCCCGAAGAGATTGCGGAAAAAATAAATGAGGAAATAAAAACGCAAATTCAGGAACGCATTGAGCAAACTGAGGCGCGTATAGCACATTCTAAAGCCGAGGCCACCATCACCAAAGCCAAAGCCGATGCCCAGGCCAGAATCTTGGAAGGCCAGGGAGAAGGAGAAGCGCAGGTAGCCCTGTTCCGGGAAATTTTGCGAGAACTGAAACGTGAGAATGTTCTCAGCGAAAAGGAAATAGCCGAATCTCTGCTTAATTTTATTAGTTCCACTACCTCGCTCAATGAACTCAAAAGCTTTTTCCGCGCAACAGCATTTAGACCGTATGACCGACAGTTTGTAGTTACTCCAGAGAAAACAAATGGGACATCGGAAAAAACAAGCAGTTCGCATAAGAACGTATCATGAACACCTTCCAGACGCAAGTTCATTGATTTTTTTAAGGAGTTTCCCCAAAATAAAGGGGGCTTTATGCTATGCCAGATTATACAGAGATAATTAGAGAAAAAGAACGCCGTTTACAAGAACTCAGAAAGAAACAAGCAAGGTTTGGAATAAGTACATCTCCTGAGATTTTGACCGAGATAGAAGATTTGGAGAAAGAAATTCCAATATTAAAAAACAAACTTGAAGGCGTTAAAATTATACGTTTATTACATAGTGGTCTAGAAGAGGGATTAACATTACTAGATCAAGGACTATACGATATTGTTGAGGAGGCGTTATTTGATCCTGAAAAGGACCCTAAAACTGCTATAAAAATTTGTAAAGAGAAGTTAACTTCACTAGACAAAGAGCGCTTGGGAAAATCAGAAAGTGATATTAATTTTGATACATGCAGCAGGTATAGTATAGGAAGATACCATCTATTGCTGGCCTCCCTCTATTTAAATCAAAATAATCTACAAGACGCAAAAGACCATTTCTATGAGAGCAAAGATATGTTTCTAGCAGGAGGATGGTTTCAATTGGAAGCATTAGCATATCTGGGGTTGGCTATTACACAACGAAAATCAGACAGAATTAAAGATGCACATGATGCTTGCACAAGTGCAGAGCGTCTACTCAATAATAGGATAATCCCTCAAGGTGAACATATAAACTTAGTTGCTTTGAAACAAGCTATTGAAGAGGAGAAGTCAAAAATACAAGAACTCCTGCCTGGACCGCCGCCAGTTACCCAGAGGCATGATAAAACCATCTTTGATATTACCACCGGCGCAAAAATTGTAGCCGAAAAAGCTATAGCCGATCTAAATTTGTTGGGGTATAAAGATTATGACACTTATGCGCAGGCGGTATGTCAAATTTTGTGTAAATTTGTGGTCACCGGCTTACCTGTCAGGCATAGCGATTTTTCTGAATTTTAGACCTCGGATG
>JAFGDY010000202.1 GCA_016931895.1 Anaerolineae bacterium | reverse complement strand
GCCATAAAATAGTAACGATCCAGTTGGTTGTCATCCAGGCTTTCGGCCCGCTGCTCAATGAGCGAGCCAAAATCAATATCCTTTTTTAAATCCAGGTAATACTGGCTATTCTCAGGATTGAAGCTGATGAATTGCCCGCTGACAGTTTTTACAATCTCCCGCAGGACCGAGTCTACGCTGCTGCGCAGAAAATCGGCGTCGGCTTCCGGTAAACCCTCCAGATACAGGGCCAGGTCGTCGCGCAATTCTTCGGCGGTAGCGCCCAGCGGGGCGTAGATATCGCCAACGGTCAGCCGGTGAATGCTCAAGGCGTGGATGAGACGCAACGCCGCCGGTTTGTAGGCATGCGAGGCCAAAGCGTGGCTCACCCGGTCTTCCAACACCTGGCTCTTGTCAATGACTTCTTTGATCTCCGGCACGCTCCGGAAAGAGGGATTATCCTGCAAGGTTTCCCAGTAGGAATCGTAGGCGATCAAACCCGGTTCCTGGGGCGGCACATCCTGATCCAACCGCGCCTGCATGGCGAGGCTGAGCGTTTTCAGCACTTCTCGTTTTTCGGCCACGTATATGCGCTCGAAAGTTTCCAGGAAGGCCGGGTGTACCGGAAAGAGACGGACAAAGTCATCCATTTTTTCAGCCATGTGGCCGTATAGCGGGGTGAATTGGGTCAGGTGTTGCCGGATGCGGCTCTTTTGGCGGTCGTCTTTTCTCAGCAGGCGTTCGGCCACCACAAAGGCCACGTCCTCGCGGGCAATGCGGATTTGTTCAAAGCGGTCCTTTACCCGGCGCACGGCATCGGCCACAAATTGGAAGCGGGGACTGTCAAAGATAGATTCCTGAATACCGGCCACAAAACGAAAACGCGTATTGCGGCTGATTTCGCCCAGTTCTCGCAAAAAGCTTAAGTCCAATACCAGCGCCTGATCCTGCCGGGAGCGCAGATATTCCAGTAACTCGTCCACAATCAACAACAAGCCCTGGCCGGGGTACTGCGCGTCAAAGGCCTCCATCATTTCCATCAACATATCTTTGCTGTTGGGAACCTGATCAATGGCGGGGAAGGTGTAATCAACGCCCATCTCAGCCAGGGCAAGCTCTAACTCACCCAGCAGAATGTCGCGCAAGCGCATCGTAGTGGTGCCAATTTCTGCTCGGACCACCTTGAATTGCCCGGCTATTTTCTGGGCCACATCGGCCACGTGGGCGTGGGTAAGGTGAGGGGCTAACTCGCCATGTTCAGCAACGGCGCTCAGTACCGCCATTAAGTGAGATTTACCGGTACCATAATTGCCGACAATGAACAGGCCGCGATTATCGGCCGGATCGGTATGCTGCAATTGGGGAATGACCAACCGTTCCAACAATTCGGCCATACGGTTAGAAATAACATAGGTCCGAACAAGCCGCTCCGCTTCTGAACGTTCGTCGGCGGCGCGGAGTTGAACCACGGTTTCAATGGGGTCAAATTGAACGAGATCACGATACTTCATAGGTGATTCCCTTCTCGATTTAGATTTACGATCCTTCGACTGTGCTCAGGACAGGTTTTGGGTTTATAGATGGTGCGTATTGCGTATTGCGTGATTTGATCCATGAAGCACGCAACACGAATTCACGCATCACGTTTCACGCTCACACTTCACATTGTCACGATAACAACATCCGGTCGTTCATAGCGACGATACTCGGGATGACCTGGTTCGGCGTAGGTCAAAACCCGACTTTGTTCATCGTAAGTTCCGCCCCACGCCACCACCAGGGCTTTGTTGCGGCTGAGTTCTTGCAGCAAAGCCAACGGATCCTGGTGCAAGCCTGGTTCAAAAAGCAGTTCAATGTTATCCAGAGCTAACATCGGTTCCGGCTGATCGTTGATGATCTGGGCTAAGATTCGTCGTACTCGTAAAGGACGCTCTTTGGTGGTCAGGTCAAGGAGTTTCTGGCTGAAGTGCAGGTTGAGATTGAGGTAGGGGATGTCCTGTTGGCTCAGTCCCTTAAGTAGGCGCGTTTTGCCCGATCCGTGGGGTCCGGTGATGAGAAGAAGGCGATGGTATTGTTGGGGGAGAGTAGGGAGGAGGTGATTTAGTTGGTTAAGTTGAGTGGCAATGGTTGGCATTTTTCTTTGGTGAGTGATTTTGCTTTGGGCTAATGTAGCTAGATTGGGCCAGTCTTTGAGACTGGCCCAATCTCAAAGCATCAGGCTGATATTTGCATTAACTTGGTCGAGAGGAACTTTTTTTCGACAAAAAATTCACTTTTCCATTTTATCACACTTTGATATGCCTGCAACGTATTTGAAATTGAATTAAAAAAAGGCCGGCGAACACTGACCTTTGAAGCACACAAATCGGCAGCCAACAATTTACCCTGCACCACGGCCAGCAAATCATCCACATCCAATTCATTTTGTGGTAAAATGGATGGGTCAAATCATACCAGCGCCCCCGATTACTTCAAAACGTGATAATCTAAATTATCAGTCGTTCAGAGGGCCGGCCGATGAAAAGCCTCACCAACTGGCTGGTTGAGCAAAAGAATAGCAGCCACTGCTTGTTGAAGGATATTTTTCGCAACAGCGACCTGCCAATCCTGGCGGGGATTTTTTTGATCTCAATGGCAACCAGTGTTGCGGTAGTGATTGTCATCCTGTTCAACGCCGCCGATTACGGCTTCTTTGATGTGCCCATTGCCGCCTGGGTTGTGCTGGGGCTGATGGGCTTGCTCCTGTTTGTTGAAGGGCTGGCCTTTTCTTTATGGTGGCGACTCTGCCGGGCCAAAAAATCTCTCACTGAAACCAGACCGGAAGTGGCTGCCCGTAGCGCCCCACGCCTCTCCGCCGGCGAGATACCCCTTGTTGACGGGTTTCGGCATTTAAACCGGCCCGAATTTTTGGCGTTGGTCCAGACCCTATTCAAAGCGCCCCCCGCTGTGCGGTTGGTGCAGCTAAGCCCGTTGCCGGGCGGTCATGGGGGCAGCGCCACGCTTTTAGCCAGGCTGCAATATAAGGAAAGCGGCGTTCTCTTGCCGCATACCTTTGTAGTCAAACTCGGTGAGCGGGCTGAAATATTGAGCGAAGACCAGAAATTCCACCGCTATGTTTTAGGCTGTCTTGGCCGCGCTGCCCGCTTTCTTCGACACGCCCGGCTGGAAGATACCGCCGGTATCGCCTATGAATATGCCGGCCTGGGGCTGGGCGACTCGGTGCAAAGCTTTGCCCAACTCTACCACAACCTTCCGGCTAACCACGCGGCGGCGCTCATCGAAGAAATTTTTGCGCCGTTAGAACAAGCGTGGTACCGGCAAGGGCAGGTGGAGCCGGTTGATCCCCGGCGCGAATATCATCTGTTGTTCAAAAAACAACAGCTTATAATTGAACAGGTTGAGCGGCTACTGGACCAAGATGACCCCTACCGCCAACGCCTGCATCTCTCCAAAAGCCAAACCGATCCGAATTTAAGACCCAACTTCTGCCCTGGCGGAACGATTCCCTGGCGCGATCCGGTTGACTTTTTGCAGCGCCAGCCTGCCTTAACCAACCCCATACCGCTGCACCGTTCCACCATCCACGGCGATCTCAACGCCCGCAACATCCTGTTTGAGAGGGGACAATCCGGCGAACCGGTTCTGCCCTGGTTCATTGATTTTTCGCATACCGGCAACGGCCTGTCGGCCGCCCGCGCCGCCGAAGCGGCCCGCGAAAATATTCCCGTTGCAGCCGACCGGGGACACACCCTGCGCGATTTCTGCCGCCTTGAAGCGGATGTGAAATTTATGCTCACCACATTAGAAAATGACAGCGATCTGGAAAGGGCGATTTTGTTCGAACAGGAATTGATGCTCGGTAGTATGGCCTTACTTGAGTTGTCGAATCCGGCTTTGGCTGAAGCGCAATTTGCCCAAGCGTGGCGCGTCATCAGAGCCATTCGCCGCCGGGCCGCCCCTTACCTGGCCGATCTTGCCGACCTGCGCCCTTACTACTGGGGGCTGCTGCACGCCACGCTGCCGGTCGTTTACTATGATCCGGGCCAGTTTGCCGGCAAACCCCACGAGCGCCGGCAAAAACGATACGCGTTTATGGCGGCGGGGATGCTGTGCAGCCGGCTGTGAGCCGGTAGCCCACGTCTCGAATAGTCTCTACGCAGCTAAAAGTAGGGTCGTCCAGCAGCAGCCGAATGGGCGGGTCCAGCGCCTCGCGCAGGCGTTTGACCAGTTGCGACAACGCGGCATTTGACACGCCGGCAGCTTCGGGGCCGTAAATTTGGGTGACCAAACTATCGGTGGGCAAAATCTCAGCCGGTCTGCTTTGGGCAAAAGCCAGCAACAGGGCAAAGAGCAGCGGCGGCAGCGTCAGTTGTTCTTCTCCGGCGGCGGTTTTAAGGCAGGCCTGATTGGGAAACACGGCCGTAATCTGCACCGCGCCGCTTGGCGGCGCTTTGAATTGCCGGATAAACATAGCAAACAGCGGACAAAAAATAACCAATCGCCCCTGGTGCAATTTGAGCAGGCCGAAACGTTCCAACAGAACGGTTTCCGGCAAGGCGGCAGGCAGCGGGTTTTGGGCCGCGGCAAGCAGCGTTTCCTGCTCAGCCGGAGTCAGGTCGGCCCACAGTTCTTCGGCCAATCGTTTAATGTTATCCCACTGGAGCAGTTGCCGGGCGAGTGTCTCCTCGGGCCGGCGCAAATCAAGCGAAGCGGCGGCTAATTCGATGGCATTTTTCAAAAAGCCGGGATGGCCGCCGGTGCAATCGAGCAATCGGGTTCGCTGGTAGGGATCGAAGGTATGGCCCAGTCGCGCCTCGTCCCGCTGCAAAGATTCCAGCGCATCCTTGGTGTTAAGCGGGCCGATGAAACAGGTCTCATCAAGCAACTCGTGAAGTTCAAAAAAGGATCCAACGGGCCGGCGCGTGACAAAAATGTAAGCCAGATTCCCCTGCGGCCGGCAATTGCGGAGGAAAAACAGGTAGTTAAAAAAAGTGTGGTCTGTTGCCGCGGCCGCCTCATCAAAATAATCAAAAGCCACCACCGGCGTCAGCGCGGGCGGCAAGGCCAGTAGCTGCTCTTTCAACGCCCGGCGCAAGTTGCGCCCGTCGGCGGGGAGCGGGGCATCGCTTGGGGTGGAGACAGTGGCGCGCAATTGCAGCAGCAGCTCGCTCAAAAGCTCTATCTCGCTGCCGTCCCCCAACCCGGCGCAATCAAGATGGATAAAGACAAAATTGGCTGGCCGCTCTTTGAGGTAGCGGGGCTTTACTTGGGGATGAGAAACCACAAAGCGGACCACATTTGATTTACCCATACCGGCCAGGCCGTTGAGGGCAATGCTGCGTAATTTGTAGAGGGCGTTCATGATTTGCCCCACTTCGGCCTCGCGGTAATCTGCCGGAAAACTTGCTTCTTTGTAAAATAGGGTCATTGGGTTGGCACCTCAAGCTCATTATAGCACAGTTCTTTAAAGTTCAACGCAGCGACGGAGCAATTCAACAAAATTGTACCTTGTTTGTTGACCATTGTTGACCGGTTAACCGGATGGTGTCAAGCAAATTGTTCGTCAGGGCGGTATACTGGTGGTAAGTTTTTTGACATACCGTTTACCGAAAGGAGTAGCTTTGATGAGAACCCCCAAACCCGTTATTTTCTTTTTTGTCGTCTTGCTGTTTGCCTTGCTGGCATGCAGCATTCTGGGCGGAACCGGCCAAAACCGTCTTGATCCGGTGTCTGAACCGCCGGCCGAACCGGTTGTTTTTGCTGCCGGACTGGGCAATGTTTACGGCCTGGCCTTTGACAACGCCGGCAACCTGTACGCTCCCGGCACCGACGGCGACCGGAGCGTGCTGTGGAAGATTGATTCAGCCGGCAACAAAGACCGCTTTGCCGAGATTATTGATCAAGGCGACGTGCTCTCGAACGTCGGCCTGGCCGCGCACGCCCGTTCATTGGCCAATGTGGCCGTTGATGGCTGGGGCAATATCTGGCTTACCAGCCGCAAACACGGCGCGGGGTTTGTTGTGTCGCCGCAGGGGACCGTGACCAAGCTGTACCTCAATGCGCATCTGAGTGTTTTAATGGAAAAAGAGCACCTTTCGCAAGGCGTTGCCTGGGATGCCGCCGCCGGGCGGCTTTATCTGATCACTTCCGGCCCGGACCGGGCGTTGAGCACCGACAACAAAAACTTTATCACCGCGCTGACCGTCGGCGAGCAGCCGGATATGTTAGCGCAGGAAGTGATTGCCGTAAAAGACACGGCGGGCAATAAAGTCAAGGCGATCAAAGCTGACGGGATACCGTTGAAAGAAAGCGGCAGCGGCCTTGTCATCGGTTCCGGTTCAATCCTCTACTTCCTCGGAACGGACACGCTGTTTCAGGTGAGTCTGGCCGATGACAGCCTGAATCGGGTTGGCGAGCCGTTTGCCGGGCAACATTTGTGGGGCGGCGCGGTTGATAGCGGTGGAACAATTTACCTGTCCTCAAACGTGGCGGGGTATGACCCCGAAGAGAGCGACGCGGGCCAGGGTACCGTCTGGCGGCTTAACGGCGACGGCACGCCGGCAGCGGTGGTTGAGGAAATTGCCGCGCCGCTAGGCCTGGCCTGGCGCAATGGCTATCTCTACATGGCCGACCGGGCCACCGGCTCCATCTTCAAAATGGCAGCGGGCCAGACCCCGGCTCAAGAAGAAGCATCGGCCGGGAGTGCTCCGCCAACCGCCGCCCAAACGGCAGCCCTGCCGGACCTCACCGAACCGGTTAAGCCAACCGCTTCTGCTACCATTCCTCCTGTTCCGACGAACACATCTGCGCCGGTTGAGCCAACCGCCACCCCCATCCAAACGCCGGTTCCAACAGATACGCCGCTGCCCCCACCCCCCAATACGCCATCTCCCACCTGGACTCCTGCGCCCCCGCCTCTCGCCGTTCAGGCCGAAACAATTGCCCGGCTCGACAGCCGGTGGGTTAAACGGGTGGTCTGGTCGCCGGACGGCAGCCTGCTGGCCGTGGCCTCCACCGGCCTGCACCTCTACCGCACTGATGATTTCACAAAACGGCCGGGCCTCTCCGGCAGCGATTGGGTTTTTGACGCGGTCTTTTCGCCGGATGGACAGATGGTGGCGACAGCCTTCATGGCCGGCCAGGATGTGACCGTGTGGACGCCGGACGGCGGCGAACTGCTTTCGTTCCCCGGCAGCGAAAGCGCCGCGCGCATTGCCTTTTCGCCGGATGGCCGCCTGCTGGCCGCTACCGTCGGCGGCGCGGTGAAGGTGTGGAATGTGGACAGCGGCGAGGAACTACGCACCATCCCCGCCGGCAGTTCTGCCGGGCCGGTGGCCTTTTCACCGGATGGAAAGCTGCTGGCGGCCATGGCCGGGGTGGCCGGGATGGAGATCAAGGTGTGGGAAACTGCTGGCTGGACAGAACAATTCACCCTCAGCGGGCATAACAATTGGATCAGAAGCATCGTCTTTGCCCCAAACGG
>JAFGDY010000201.1 GCA_016931895.1 Anaerolineae bacterium | reverse complement strand
TTAGCCCCAACGGGGCTTTCCTATCCCAGTTGCCCCCCTCTGGGGGGCTTCCTAATGCCTCCCGCTATGCGGGAGGTTGATTACTTCGTTTCGTTTTCAGCATCGTAAGAAAATACTTCCTCCAGCGGCACAGCAAAAGCCAGGGCAATGCGGAATGCCAGTTCCAGCGAGGGGGAGTATTTCCCCTGTTCCAGAGCGATGATGGTTTGACGGGTTACGCCTGCTTTTTCCGCCAACTGCTGTTGGGTCATTTCATCATTGAAAAAACGTAAGGTGCGAATATTGTTATTAAGCCGGCGTTTGCCCATCTTAAAATCCCCTTCGATAAAAATAGAGCCGCGCCACATCCCCAATGATCTCGGCCGCAATGCCGGATAAAATGATCAAGCTGAACATCACCAGGGGAGGCTGGCCAAAAACAAAAGTGAGCATGGCCAGAAAGACGCCAATGGAGAAAACGATATAGGCGTGCTTTGTCCCTCTCAGTTCAATCAATTTGTCGCGCTCATCGGCGATAAAACGTTCTTCTTCACATGTTTTTGTTTTGACGGCCTGAACAATGGCGAGCAGAATGTTGGTGAGGATATTGCCCACAATACTGACCAGAATTGTGGTTACAATGACAATGGCCCACAGGCTAAAAACTTTGGCCGCGTTTAAGCCTTCGCCGTAGTACATTTGCCATAAATTTACCAGATAGTACCCGCCAATCAACAAGTGGCTGAACAGAGCTACGGTGATGTTTTTCTCTTCGTAAGACATAGTTGCTCCTTGTGTAATATTTTGTTTACTTTCAGTAATGTATAACAGACATATTGTAACATAGAACGTACATTGTGTCAAGTATTTTTTACATTAAAGTCGCAAAAAAATACGGCTGTAAATTCACAGCCGTAAGATAATTGGCACGTTATTTGTAGTGAACGGCCAGCCAAACCGTTGGTTCTTGGCGGCTTGTTTCTTTGACACGGTGTTTCTGGTGAGCCGGGATGTGAAGGTGATCCCCCGGCTTTAGTTCGATCCGGCTGCCGTTTTCATATTCAATCACCCCTCTTCCGGCCAGCACCAGCACCCACTCATGCGTCTCCTGATCGTACCAAAACCCCTCCGGGGATTGCTGGCCGGTTGACACAATGCGCTCGATTTTGACGGCCCCGGTAGCCATGAGCGTTTGCACTTCTTCTTCGACCAGCGACGTTTTTACATCTTCAAAAATATTCATCTTCCCCGGCGCTATTTTTTGAACCTCATCGCCGAGGCGCCCGCGCCGAGCAACAAGATCACCAGTCCCAAAGCTACGGGGGCCAATTGCCAATTGACGTTAGCCCCGGTCGGGGGCAATTCCGTGGGCCCCTCCAGGGTGGGGCCTTGATCGGCAGCACTGCCCCCCTCTTCTTGCCCGGCAGTTGGCGTTCCCCCGCCGGTGCCGGCGGAAGTTTCACCGGCGGTAGTTTCGCCGGCAGCGGCCTCAGTGGTTTGACCTGTGGTTGTCTGGGTATCAGAACCGCCGGTATCTGTTGAGGTTGTGCTTTCTTGACTGCTGGCGAAGCCGGCAGCTTCTTCTGTTGAGGTTTGTGTACCGCTGTCTGCGCCGGTTGTCTCTCCCCCGTCGGTGCCACCTGGCGTTTCCTCTGTAGAAGTTTCGCCGCCGGTTGTTTCGCCTGTGGCTGAGGTGTCACTACTTTCCTCGCCAGGAGTCTGTGTGCCAGGGGCACTCTGGCCGCCGCCAACCCCGCCGCTCTCTGTTTCAGCGGCGGTTTCTGCTCTGGCAGGCGTTGGTTTTTCCTCAGACGTTATCTCACCCCCTGGGGTTTCGTCTGTGGGGCTGGGGGTGGTTAAGGTTACTGTGCCGGCTGAGACAGGGGTGTCGCTGCCCGTTCCGGCCACTGTTGTGGTTGAGGCTGGCGGAAGATTGATCACGGCCAGTCCGCCGGTGGCCAGGAGCAAAAAAATCAAGATAATGAGAACTCGTCGTTTTTTCTTTTTAACTTCTTGATCAACCAAGTCCCCTTCAAACATCGTTTATTCCCCTCGTTTGGCCCAGTCGCGGGCCTGTTCAATCCAGGCCTCCACGTTGACCCGTTGCCAATTCTTCACATCGAGCATGCGCCGGAGTTGGTCAGGATCGGCGTTAGCCATCTGCTTGTAGGTATTAAAACCGGCGTCGCGCAGTTTCCACTGGTAAACCGGCCCAATGCCCTTGATAACGGTCAAATCATCGGGATGCGTGCGCTGGTAGGCATCGAATTCGCCCTGCAAACTATCCATCCGATTGTCCTGCTCCGTCAGTTGGGCGCGCAGTTCCTGCAATTCCTGGTCTCGCTGACGCAGGAAGTCGGCCAGCGTATCCGAGGCGTCACCCTGACCGTCGCCCACCGAAGCGCCCAGCAAAAGCGATCTATCGCCCTTCTGCCGGTTCAACTGTTCTTGCAACTCGCGGTTACGGCGGTAGGCCAGGTCAATCAGCCACTCAACCACAAACCCAACCACCACCCCGGCCGCTACCAGCAGCACGCCCACAAATGTTTCTATCGCTTTGCCCCAGGCAAAGAGAAAAGTGACAATAAAACCCAGGGCTATGCCCAAAACCACAAGTGCTATGCCAAGAATAACTCCCATTACCTGCCTCCTGATATGATAGTAAAATAAAAAACTCCAGCATTGCCCACGGCTTGATCTTTAGCTAGGCTTTTTCACTGCCCGATCAAGCAACCAACACTAATATTAGACTTGTTGCCGAATAAGCATTAAACAATTGCCGAGGCGCTCGCCAAGCCTTCCTAATCATATCACGACTTTTCCGGTAAGTCCAGCACCATTTAAGAAATGCGTCTATTTGTGCTTAAAAGTGCGGGTTTACATTTCTAATAACGACCGGGCCAGCAGAAAAACATCCCGCAACATGGCCGGGGTCAGGCGGCCGGTTTGGGTGTTCTGGCGGCTGGGATGGTAAGAAGCCAGCAGGTGCTTAACGCCGCCCTGGGCCGGAGCAGTGAGTTGGTAATGCCGGCCGTGGCCAAATTTCAGGCGGGGGACTTCGTAGCCAAGTTCGCGCAGCAAATGCAGGCAGCCCTCAAACGCAATCTGCCCCAGGGCGACGATAACGCGGACCTGGGGCAGCAAATGCCATTCGCGGTGCAAAAAGGGGCGGCAGCGATGCAATTCCTCGGCCGTGGGCCGGTTGCCGGGCGGGGCGCAGCGGCCCACGGCCGTGATAAAGACATCGGTCAGAACCAGGCCGTCATCCCGCTGCCGGGCGATGGGTTGATTGGCAAAACCGGTTTGATACAGGGCGGTATACAGGGTGTCGCCGGAGCCATCGCCGGTGAACATGCGGCCGGTGCGGTTGGCCCCATGCGCGCCAGGGGCCAGTCCCACCAGTAACAGCCGGGCCGACCGGTCGCCAAAACCGGGCACGGGTTTGCCCCAATACTCCCAATCGCGGTAAGCCCGCCGTTTTTCGCGGGCTACCTGCTCGCGCCAGGCCACCAGCCGGGGGCAGGCCCGGCAATTGACAATGTCGGCGTTCAGGGTCGGCCAGGCCAAGTTGGGGCCAGGGGTTTGTTTCAAAATAGCCTCCGTCGCTTTTGTCGCCGTGGTTTGACCAGTTGGCGTAACCGGCGAATATATTTTTGCTCGCTAAAATTCCGGTTCGATTTCATGATCTCGGCGATGTCCCGGGCTAAAACGCTGCCTATTTCGTGGATGGCCTCGTGCCGGCTCAGTCCCTTTTCCAGCAAACGTTCCAGAGTTTGCGCAGTTTCAGGGGGATGGTTGGTGGCAATTTGATTTTCGATGATCTGGTGGATGGTGACGTGCAACACGGGATTGGTCTTGTCGCGCTCCAGTTCGGCCTCGGTCACCTCGTCCAGGCGTTCCCAGAGATCATAGTATTCGGGGTGCAGCCGCATAATGTTGACCAGCAGGCGTTCTTCATTGCTCAGGCTGGTCTCGTCCAGGCTGGCTATTTCCCAGATAAGGCGCATCCGTTGGCGAGACAGTTGGCGCAAACGGCGCATTTTATCGGTTTCCGGCATGGCTTGTCTCCTTTACGGCATGAATTGAACAATGACCTGGTTGGCTAAAAAACGTCCGGGTCGGGTTAACCGCAGATGGGGGCCGGTTGGCGTTGAAAGCCATTCAAGCAGACCACGCGCAAGGCCAAACTCGATGGCCTGAGTATACTCTGTTTGCAGCGGCTTTCCAAACCTGGCTCCAAATTCCGCCGCGCTCACTCCCTCACGCACCAACCGCAACCCCAGCAGCATGTGTTCGGCCATGGCTGTGTTGGGGTCAATCCGCTCCACGGTTGACTCGTCGCGGGCAGCGCCCAGCCCGGCGCCCTGTTCAAGGCGGGCAATATAAGTTTGGGGCTGTTTAACGTTCATCCACCGCTCCCCGTTGACCGTGCTATAGGCCCCCGCGCCCACTCCCAGGTAGGGCTGGTTGCGCCAGTAGATTAAATTATGGGCTGCCGCCAGGCCAGGCGTTTGCCAGGGGGCTTCGCCGTTGGCCCGCGCCCAGTTAGAGATTTCGTAATGGGTGTAACCGGCGGCCTCCAGCGTTTCCAGGGCACCGGCGTACATCTCGGCGGCCAGGTCGTCATCAGGCATTGGCACCTGACCCTGGCTGACCTGTTGGTGCAGCGGTGTGCCCGGTTCAATAGTTAAAGTGTAAAGCGAAAAATGGTCGGGCGCAAGCCGGAGCGCTGCCTGCAAAGTGTCTTGCCATTGGGCCAGAGATTGTCCGGGCAAGTTAAAGATCAGGTCGAGGCTGAGATTGTCCAAACCGGCCGCGCGGGCCTGGGCCACCGCCCGGCGAGCCGTGTCGGCGGTGTGCAGGCGGCCCAAAAAGCGCAGTTCGTCATCATTAAAGCTCTGCACCCCCAACGAGAGGCGATTGACACCGCCGTGCCGGAGCGTCCGCAGGTTGGCCGCAGAGAGCGTGCTCGGATTGGCCTCACTGGTCACTTCGGCGTCCGGCCGCAAAACAAAGGCCCCGCGCGCCGCTTCAACCAGGGCCAACAATTGAATCGGCGGCACGGTGGTAGGCGTACCGCCGCCAATAAAAATGGTGTCAAGCGCAGGGCGGTTTAGGGTTGCGCCTGCCTCGCGGATTTCGCGTAGAAGCGCAGTATGATAACGCGCTTTGAGCCTGGCGTCATCCGCAACATAAGTATTAAAATCGCAGTAATTACAGCGGGTAACGCACCAGGGGAGATGAATATAAAGTCCTAACATCTTGCTATTATTTGAGGGGAATGATCAATTTTTGGCCGGTTTGTAAGTGTTCGGGCACTTCAATGCCGTTTCTGGCGGCCAATGTATTGGCGTCAACCCCAAATTGAAGGGCAATGCCCAGCAGGGTGTCGCCGGATTGCACAATGTAGATGACGGGGGTGGGGGTGGGGGTGGGGGTGGGCGGTGGGGTGGCGTCGGTGGGGCGGAGGACCGCGTCTTCGGTAAAATGAAAGCTGTTGATAGTTTGTTGAAAAACAGGTTGCATGCCTGGCCACTGCGGAGCAGGCGCGGCAGCCACAATAAAATAGCCCACTTCATTTTTGTTTGTAGCGGCGGCAAAGCCTTGCCCCGCCTGGCCCTGGGCCGACTGGCCAAAAGTGAATTCTACCCAGGTCCAATTCTCTCCGGCCAGGCTCATCGTGCCTTGATTCATCACCTCGATGGGCGGAGGAAATTGAACCAGCAGACCGCGCAGTAATTCGGCATGGTCCAACGTATTGCCGGCCGGAATGCCGGCCCGGAGCGCGCCGGCCTGGAAGTTGGCGGGATCAAGGCCGTCTCTGGAGGGCGAGATGATAACGGCCAGGGTTTGTTCCTGTTTCCGCCAGCCGGGAGGGTAGGCCAGGGCAAAACCCAAGGCGGTGCTGTGAAACGAGGTGGCGGACGCAGCAGGCGTGGTCAAAATATTGCCGGCCGGGGGTGGGGTAGGCGGAAGGCTGGGGGAGGGCGAGGGCAAAGTGGTCGCGCCAACCACGCCCAGCATGTCTGTGAGCAACAGCGCCGCCACAATGACCACGGTGATAATGAGGAGTATAAAAATGATGGGCAGCGCAATCAAGAGCGCGCTTGGTTCGTTTTGACGCATGCAAAACCCTATTATCAAGCAACCGGCTGGTTGTGAAATAATACTATACCGCCGACCGGCTCGATTGACAATTCAGCGCCAAATTAATCCTGGCTTAATCATTTGTTAAGCAAATTGTTATAAATAGGCGGTACATTGTTAAGGAAAGTTTACAAATTTAGCGAGAGCAGGTCACAATTTGACATTCCTGACCAACGACCAATGACCACCGACCGCTCTCGTCGGTGAATATAGAACGTAAGTTTACTATTCAATTCTTGGAGGAACTATGATTAAAATTCGTTCGTCTGAAATAACGCCTGAACATGTTTATCTATCCCGGCGCAAATTTATGAAGGGCGTTGGCGCCTTGGCTCTGAGTTCGGCGGTTCTGGCCGCTTGTGGCGGGCAAGACCCGCTGGTCTCCGCACCGACGGCTACCGGCACGGATCCGGCCAAACCGGAAGTTGAACCAGACTCGTCTGCCCCCGGCCCAACCCAGGCGACCACCGATGAGTTGGGCGACGCGCTGACCACTTACGAAGCGGTCACCACTTACAATAATTTTTACGAATTCACCACCAACAAACAAGGCGTGGCCGCCCTGGCCAAGGATTTTAAAACATCACCCTGGACGGTAGCGGTCGGCGGCCTGGTCAACAAACCCAAAACTTTTGGTATTGAAGACTTGTGGGGCCGGTTTACCCAGGAGGAACGTATTTATCGGATGCGGTGCGTTGAAGGTTGGTCTATGGTCATTCCCTGGCTGGGTTTTCCCCTGGCCGGATTGCTGAAGGAAGTGGAGCCGACGGCAAAGGCCAAATACGTGCGTTTTGAAACCTTGTATGACCCGAAACGATTGCCCGGCCAGACGAGCGCCTGGTATGAATGGCCCTATGTGGAAGGTTTGCGGCTGGATGAGGCGATGCTTGACCTAACAATTCTATCAACGGGACTGTATGGCAAAGAACTATTGCCGCAGAACGGCGCGCCGCTGCGGTTGGTGGTGCCGTGGAAGTATGGTTTTAAGAGCATCAAGTCAATTGTAAAGATTGACCTGGTAGAAGAAATGCCGACCTCCTTGTGGATGGCCGCAGCCCCCCACGAGTATGGCTTTTATGCCAACGTCAATCCCGACGTACCTCATCCCCGCTGGTCCCAATCTTCTGAGCGGCGGATTGGCGAATTGGGCCGGCGCAAAACCTTGCCCTTCAACGGTTACGCCGAAGAAGTGGCTCAACTCTATGCCGGGATGGATTTGAGAAAATTTTATTAATGCGTAAAGTGAACTGGCTTAAGCTGGCCGTGCATATTGGGGCGCTCACGCCCATTGCCCTTATTATCTGGGATTACCGGCAGGGGCAGTTGAGCGTCAACCCGATTCAAGAACTAACTCTTTTGACCGGCTGGTATGCGCTGGTGCTGCTCATTTTGTCTCTGGCCTGCACGCCACTCAATACCTTTTTGGGCTGGCGTTGGGTTTTGCCGCTGCGAAAATTGTGGGGCCTCTATGCCTTTTTATACGCCGCTTTGCATTTCTTTATTTTCGCCGGGTTTGATTATGGGTTTGATCTGGCCTTGATCTGGCAGACAATTATTGAAAAGCGCTATATTGTGGCTGGCCTTGCTGCTTTTCTCATTTTGATACCCCTGGCGATCACTTCCACCAAAGGCTGGATGCGGCGGTTGGGCAAAAACTGGAAACACCTGCATCGCTGGGTGTATCTGGCCAGCCTGCTGGTAATTGTCCATTTTGTCTGGCTGGTCAAGTCTGACATCCGGCGCCCGCTGGCCTACGGGGCGGTGGTAGCCTTGCTCTTGGTGTTGCGCCTGCCGTGGATCCGCAGAATGGGCGGCAAACTACGCAGTCGCCTCCGGTTAGCGTCCCAACCAGCCGCCATCAATGGG